>CBDUPT010000159.1:0-6382 GCA_965369165.1 uncultured Flavobacteriales bacterium
TATGAAGATGACGCCTCTGGAGCTGCAGCTTCTGCATACGCTGAAGGTGTTGCTGTTCATACAATTGGTATGGGAGCTGAAAAAGGTGCTCCAATTCCAATATACAAAAACGGAGCTCAAATAGGCTTTAGAACAGATAATACAGGTAATACAGTTGTTACAAAACTGAATGAAACCATGCTAAAAGATATTGCATCTGCTGGTGGAGGCTCTTATGTTAGGGCAAATAATGCTAACGCTGGACTAGGTATTATTATGAATGAAATTGATAAGTTAGAAAAGAAAGAGTTTGGAAGTAAGTCTATTAAAGATTATGAAGATAGGTTTCAAGCATTTTTAATTGTAGCATTAATTTTGCTAATAATAGAATTCTTTATTAGCAATAGAAAAAGCAGTAAATTAGATGGAATTAATTTATTTGAAGTGAAAAAATAAATTTGAAAAACAAAATATTGCCATATAATCCAAACTTAAAAACCTTAGCTAGAAAGCTAAGAAAAGATATGACTTTATCTGAAGTTTTATTATGGCAGGAAATAAGAAAGAAAAATTTGGGAATAGAGTTTCATCGACAAGTACCTATTGATAATTATATTGTTGATTTTTATTGTCATGAATTAATGTTAGCAATAGAAGTTGATGGGAGCAGTCATAACTTTGATGAAGTTTATGAAAAAGATATAATTAGACAACAAACACTTGAAAATTTGGGTGTTAAATTTATTAGGGTTGATGATATTGATGTGAAAAAAGATGTAAATAATGTTTTAATGGAATTAAAAGGGAAAATTGATAAATTAATCTAATTGCCTTGTGCGAAGGATTCTCCCTTTGAAGGGAGACACAGAGGGATGTAAATGAAACATCCCTATAATCCCCTCAAGGGGATACATATTAGCTTTATTTAGTGTTTTGAGTGCTTCTGCTCAAGAAGAAAAGAAATATATCCGTGAAGGAAATGATTTGTATAAACAACAAAAGTTTGATGAAGCTGATGCTAGCTACAAAAAAGCGTTAGAGAAAAATAGTAAATCAACTAAAGCAGATTTTAATTTAGGTGATGCTTTATACAAACAAAAAAAATATGCTGAAGCTATACAGCAATTTCAAAAAGTAGCAGAAACAACTACTGATAAAGATTTAAAAGCAAAATCTTATCACAATATTGGAAATTCATATTTAGAGTCTCAAAAATATAAAGAGAGTATTGATGCTTACAAAAAAGCATTAAGAGAAAACCCAAGTGATGATGATACGCGTTACAACCTTTCTTACGCTCAAAAGAAATTAAAAGAACAACAAAAGAAAGAGGAAGAAAACAAGGACAAAGACAAAGACAAAGACAAAGACAAAGACAAGGATAAGGATAAGGATAAGGACGAGAACAAAGACAATAAAGATAATAAAGACGAGAACAAGGATAAAGACAAAAAAGACGGGGATAATAAGGATAAGAAAGACGAAGACAAAAATAAGGACGGCAAAAATGAAGAGGAAAAGAAAAAAGATGAGGAGAAAAAGCAACAACAGCAAAAACCAAATCAAATCTCTAAAAAAGATGCCCAGCGTATGTTAGACGCTTTAAACAATAAAGAAAAACAAGTACAAGCTAAACTAAAAAAGAAAAAAGGAAAAGCTCAAAAAACAAACATTGAAAAAGACTGGTAAAGAAATTTTAATTGTTGAATTTTGAATTTGTAATGTTAAAAAATATAAAACATAGCACAACACTAATTGTCTTATTGCTAATATCAATAAGCTCATTTGCACAAGTAGAGTTTACTGCTGCAAGTAGTCATACTGCTGTAAAAACTGGCGACAGATTTCAAGTTCAGTTTACGGCAAATGCTCAAATGCAAAACTTTAAAGCGCCTAATTTAGGAAGTTCTTTTAGAGTACTTTCAGGGCCTAACCAATCCACTCAAATGAGTTGGGTAAACGGTAAAAGCTCTCACCAAATTTCTTACAGCTATATTTTAATGGCAGTTAAAGAAGGTGATTTTACTATTGGTGCTGCCTCTGCAACTATAAATGGAGAAACTTATAAAACAGAACCTATTAAAATCAATGTTGGTAAAGGGGTAAAAGTTAATCAAGGAGGGAATTCATCTAACACTAACAAATCAAAACAAGAAAATGTTTCTGATGATTTATACATTAAATCTTCAGTAAGCAAAAGAAAAGTATACCAAGGCGAACAGATAATTGCTACTTATCAGCTTTATACAAGAGTTAATATTTCTGGTAATGAATTGGTTAAAAGTGCTGATTTAAATGGTTTTTGGAGTCAAGAAATTGATTTAGGAGAATCTCAATGGCGACAAGAAATCATTGGTGGGTATCGTTGGCATATTGCTACAATAAGAAAAATAGTACTGTTCCCTCAGCGTTCTGGTGAATTAGAAATTGATCCTTTAGAAATGAAATTCATTGTTCAACGAAGAGCTCAAAGTGGTGGGCAAAGCGTTTTTGATCAATTTTTTGGAAGAGTTGAAAATGTAGAATACAGCTTAAAAAGTAAACCTATAAAAATTACTGTACTTCCCCACCCTACTACAAAACCTGATGACTTTAATGGTGCAGTAGGAAATTTAGATATGGTAGTTGATGTGTCTACTAACGAAATTAAAGCAAATGAAGCAATCAACATTAAAGTGAAAATATCTGGTAAAGGAAACATCAACTTAGTTGAAGCTCCTTTAATAGATTTTCCATCAGATTTTGAAGTATATGACCCAAAAGTTGATGACAAAACTTCAACTACAAGTAATGGTGTTTCTGGATACAAAGAATTTGATTTTTTAGTTATCCCAAGAAATAAAGGGACTTACAAATTAGATCCTATTACATTTAGTTATTTCAATCCAACTACTAAAAAATATAAAACTATTACCTCTGAGCCCATCAAGATTAATGTGTTAAAAGGAGAGGCTGGTTCAGAAAACATGGTTTATACAGGCAATAAAGAAGAGATTAAGGTTTTAGGAAATGATATCAGATACATTCACACCAAAGACATCAAAACAATAAGTGCAAACGAATCTTTTTATGGAAGTGTTAGCTTTTATTTATTAATGCTTTTAGCTCCTATCTTATTTGTAATTGCTTTTATTTTTAGAAACAAAATTAGAGTTGCTCAAAGCGATGTTGTTGGAATGAAAAGTAAAAAAGCCAATAAAATTGCAACTAAACTATTAGGTACAGCTAAGCAAAGTTTAGCAGCCAACAATAAAAAAGAGTTTTACGAAAATGTTTCTAAAGCTCTATTCGGTTACATTGGAGATAAATTAAATATTGCACCAAGCGAATTAAATCAAAACAACATAAAAGACAAACTAATAGCCATTAATGTTGCAGAGCAAACTATTCAATCTTTAATTGAAACCATTGAACTTTGTGACATGGCTCGTTTTGCACCAGTTGCAGTTTCTGATCAAGAAGTTTACAATAAAGCCGAAAGCATTATTAACCAAATTGAACAGGAGGTGAAGAAATGATAAATGCTGAATTAAAAATGATGAATTTTTGTTATACTGAGAAATGTCACCCTGAGCACGTTTTGCAAAAGCAAAAGCCTCGAAGGGTTGTCGAAGTATTAACAAAAACAACACTTCTTTTAACTTTATTACTTTTTACTTTTAACCTAAAAGCAGAAGCTTATGCATCTTTTGACCAAGCCAACAAGCTTTACGCAGATGGAAAATATGAAGAAGCTATTGGACAATACGAAGCAGTTTTAGCCAATGATGAGTTGCATACCGATATTTACTTTAACTTAGGAAATGCTTATTACAAAATTGACAATATACCAGCAGCCATATTAAATTATGAAAGAGCTTTAAAGCTTAAGCCAGATAATGAAGATGCTATTTTTAATTTAGCAATGGCAAACAAAAAAACGGTAGATAAAATAGAACGTTTACCAGAGCTATTTATAGGTAGTACTTGGCGTAGTTTAGTTACCTCAAGAACGGTAAACGGATGGGCAACTTACTGTGTTGGCTTAATATTTTTAGCTTTAATCTTTTTTGTTGGATACTTATTATTACAACAAACATTTATAAAGAAAATTAATTTTTATGCTGGTGTTTTCTTCTTTTTAGCTTCTTTATTTAGTTGGTTAATGGCATCACAACATCAAGGTATTATTGATGAATCTAGCGAAGCAATAATTTTTGCAAGCACCATTACCGTTCAAAGCGAACCTAATGGAAATGCTGAAAAACTTTTTACTTTACACGAAGGAACCAAAGTGAACCTACTAGAAGAAAACAGTGAATGGAGTAAAATTAAACTACCCAACGGAAATGTAGGTTGGATACAAAGCGAGAGTTTGAAGGCTATATAATTTTTTAATTAACTTAGGCGATATGAATACTCGCTTACTCTTATTGATTTTAGTTTTTCCGGCTGTACTATTTTCTCAAGAAGATAAACAAACTATTGCATCAGACACTATTTCTAAAAAAAATAGGTGGGGAATTGATGCTGGTTTTTCTTCTCTCATATTAAAAAAAAGAAACTTTTCAGATGGAAAATACGACATTTATAGAAATTCTTTTTATTATCAAAAAGGAATAATCCCAACCATAGGTCTTTTTCTTATTACTAAAAATAACAACATCCATTTATTATCATTTGGTTATCGTAGTTACGAGGGATTTGTGCCTAATCAAGGTGGGATTTTTGACATGAATGTTAAGACTACTAATCTAATTATAAATTACCAATATAATTACTCTTTGAATAAAAAAAAACTTTCTCAAAAAAAGCCATCTATAACACCATTTATGGGATTAGGAGTTTATTATAACATTAAAAATTATTCAGTCGGAGATTACCCACCTGCTTATGGTGGTGATTACTATTATAACCTTGAAGTAGAAAGCAAATCAAATATATTGTTATTACAACTATCACCAAGTATAAAATATATGAGTAAAAAAGTTTCAGTCAGTTTCGATTTAAACTTAAACCTATCAGGGATTGCATTTGGAGACTATTATTACAATAAGGATGAATTCTTTGATACATCTAGTGGTTTTTACTCTAATGAATATTCTAATACTAATATTGACGAAAAGTATACTGAAACAGTATTACCAAATAAGTTAATTAAAGATAGGTTCTTTTTTAATGATATTAGTTTAAAGGTGGGCTTTATATTCTAGAACTCTATATTCATTAACACCTATTGCTTTTAAAATGAAAAACTACCTCCAAATCAACAAACAACTCTGGAACAACAAAACAGAAATTCATGTCAACTCTGAGTTTTACGATAACGAAAATTTTGTCAAAGGAAAATCTTCTTTAAACGCAATAGAACTAGAGTTATTAGGCGATGTAAACGATAAATCCATTTTGCATTTGCAATGTCATTTTGGACAAGACACCATTTCATTAAGTCGTTTGGGAGCTAAAACTGTTGGTGTAGATTTATCGGATAAAGCCATAGGAACGGCTAAAGATTTAGCAAAACAAACCAACACCACTGCTGAATTTATTTGCTGTGATGTATATGATTTACCCAATCACCTCAATCAACAATTTGATATCGTTTATACCAGTTATGGAACTATCGGTTGGTTACCCGATTTAGATAAATGGGCTAAAGTAATTAGTCAGTTTTTAAAACCTGGTGGTCAGTTAGTGTTTGTAGAGTTTCATCCGGTAGTTTGGATGTTTGATGATGATTTTAAAACTATAACTTACAACTATTTTAATGTTGAACCTATTGTAGAAATAGAAGAAGGAACTTACGCTGATAAAGATGCTAACATCAAACAAGAATCTGTTGGTTGGAACCACGATTTAAGTGAGGTACTTAATAGTTTAATTCAAAACGGACTAACTATAAACTGTTTTAATGAATACAACTATTCTCCTTACAACTGTTTTAACAACACTATAGAAGTTGCTCCCAACCAATATCGTATTCAACATTTAGGAGCTAAAATACCTATAGTTTATAGTTTAGTAGCAAGTAAATAATTCTTATTATTTTTATAATGAAATGAAGAAATCAACGCTTATACTACTTTTACTAATCACTCAATTAGTTTTTGCGGATGGTCCTCCTATTGATAAAAACGGAAATATTTCTGTACCACATATAATTTTGGAATTAGATGAGCAACAATCTTCATTCTTAAATAGCCATAGGTATTTAAAATTATCTGATAAACAAAAAAACAAACTTGGTGAAACTTGGAGCACTGATGAAATTGAAGTTTTAGACCCATTTTATAATGATTGTACTTGTGGGAGGATTTATGGTATTTGGATTTCTCCTAAAGAAATTGCAATTCTTAAGAGAGATATACCTAGTAAAGAATTAAATGAAGATGATATATACTTCATTAAAATGATTGAAGAAAAT
>CBDUPT010000160.1:0-6370 GCA_965369165.1 uncultured Flavobacteriales bacterium
CTAAAAATGTTTCCATTGCTTCTTATATAAATTTAAAAGTAAAATTATAGATTATTGTTTAGAATGACACTTTATAATAACGTAATCAACACAAAATTATTAGCTTTGTTGCTTATTGAAATGTTTTATGAATAATCAATTATCAAACACCATTAACAACCTAAGCGAATCGGAAACATTAGCCATGACCCGAATGAGTCGTGAGTTAATAGCTAAAGGTAAAGATGTTATAAGTTTAAGTATTGGAGAACCCGATTTTGATACTCCTCAATTTATTAAAGATGCCGCAATTAAGGCAATTAATGAAAACTACACCCATTACACTCCTGTTCCAGGATATCCAGAACTAAGAAAAGCTATTTCAACCAAATTTAAACGAGATAATAATTTAGATTATTCGCCTGAACAAATTGTTGTCTCTACAGGAGCAAAACATTCTTTAGCAAATGTAGCCTTAAGTTTACTAAACCCAGGTGATGAAGTTATTTTGCCTGCTCCTTTTTGGGTAAGCTACAAAGAAATAGTAAAACTAGCTGGAGCTAAACACATTAGCATTCCAACAACTATTGAACAAGACTTTAAAGTTACCGCAGACGATATTAAAAAAGCTATAACTGATAAAACTAGAATGATTTGGTTTAGCACACCATGCAACCCTAGTGGTTCTGTTTATACTAAATCCGAATTAGAAGACATCGCTAAATTAATAGCTCAATACCCTCATATTATTATTGTTTCTGATGAAATTTATGAGCATATTAATTTTAATGATAAACACGAGAGCATTGCTCAATTCTATTACATAAAAGACCAAGTAGTTACTGTAAACGGTGTATCTAAAGGTTTTGCTATGACTGGTTGGAGAATTGGTTATATTGGTGCTCCAAAATGGATTGCAGATGCTTGCACAAAAATGCAAGGGCAATTTACTTCTGGAACCTCAAGCATCTCACAAAAAGCTGCACAAGCTGCACTAGAAGCTGATCCCAGCTGTACATTTGAAATGCGTAAAGCATTTGAAAAAAGAAGAGAATTAGTATTAAACCTAATGAGTGACATTCCTGGTTTAAAATTAAATAATCCTAAAGGAGCTTTTTATGTTTTTCCTGATGTGTCAAGTTATTTTGGTAAAATTGATGGTAAAACAACTATTAATAATGCTTCTGATTTAGCCATGTTTTTATTAAACGAAGGTTTAGTAGCGTTAGTAAGTGGTGATGCTTTTGGTGATCCGAATTGTATTCGTTTTTCTTATGCTACTTCAGAAGACATACTAATAGAAGCGATTAAACGTATTAAAAAAACTTTAGCCCTACTTCACTAATTATGAATAAAAACGAAATAGTAGAACTGTTTAAAAACTTCAATAACTTAAATGTATTGATAATTGGAGATGTAATGATTGATTCTTACTATTTTGGTAAGGTTGAAAGAATTTCTCCTGAGGCTCCAGTTCCAATTGTTTCAGTAAAAGGAAAAGAAAGCAGACTTGGAGGTGCAGCAAATGTTGCTTTAAACATTAAAGCTTTGGGAGCTAATCCAATATTATGTTCGGTAGTTGGAAATGATAGAGAGGCAGAAAAGTTTAACGACTTATTATTAGATCAAAACCTAAGCGTTGAAGGTATTTTAAGAAGTGATGAACGCATTACAACTGTTAAAACAAGAATAATAGGTAATAAACATCAAGTCTTAAGAGTAGATTCAGAAAAGGACTCTCCTCTTTCTAATGAAGAGTTTGAAGCCCTCAAAATTAAAATTGAAACCATAATTAATGACAATAAAATTGATATTGTAATTTTTCAAGATTATGACAAAGGTGTTATTACACCTGAGTTAATTAAGAATGTTATTACAATTTGTAATAAAAACAATATTCCAACAGCAGTTGACCCTAAAAAGAGAAATTTTTCAGATTTTAAAGATGTAACCTTGTTTAAACCTAATTTAAAAGAGCTTAAAGAAGGTTTAAACATTGATATTGACCCAAGCAATAGTAAGGAGGTTGAAAATGCGATAGACGCCTTAAATAATAAACTAAGCAATAAAATAACCTTCATTACTTTATCAGAGCATGGCGTTTTTATTAAAGATGAAAATTTAAAAAAACAAATATCAGCTCATGTTAGAAGTATATCTGATGTTTCTGGAGCCGGAGACACTGTAATTAGTGTCGCTTCACTTTGTTTGGCCTTAAACCAACCTATAAGCATGATTGCAGAAATTGCAAATCTTGCTGGTGGATTAGTTTGCGAAAGTGTTGGTGTAGTTCCTATAGATAAAGACCAATTATTATCTGAAGCAATATCAAACCTTATATAATATAATTGAATGGCAGTAGTACCGTATAAAGAAGAAGTTGGAGGTAAAAAAGAGCAAGTTGCCACAATGTTTAACAACATTTCTAAAAAGTATGATTTTTTAAATCACTTTTTATCAATGGGTATTGATATTATTTGGCGTAAAAAAGCTATTCGTTTATTGAAAGACAAGCAGCCAAAACAAATACTAGACATAGCAACAGGAACTGGAGACTTTGCTATAGCTGCTTTAAAACTAAACCCTACAAAAGTTACTGGTATTGACATTTCTGAGGGAATGTTAAATGATAAGATAGAATTACAATTAGGTGACTCTGAAAAGCTACAATTTAATAATAATACGTTTGATGCTTATACAGTTGGATTTGGTGTAAGAAACTTTGAAAACTTAGAAAAAGGGCTAACTGAAATGTTACGAGTTTTAAAGCCTAACGGAACTGCTATTATTTTAGAATTTTCTAAACCAAAAAAGTTTCCTATAAAGCAGATTTATAATTTTTATTTCAATAAAATTTTACCTGGCATAGGTAAGTTAGTGTCAAAAGATAGCTCTGCCTACACCTACCTTCCAGAATCTGTTGACGCCTTTCCTGATGGGGAAGACTTCATTAAAATATTAAATAAGATTGGCTATAAAGATGCTAAAGCAATCCCCCTCATGTTTGGTATTGCAAGTATTTACAAAGCCACTAAATAAAACTACATTATAAGCGTTATAGAGCTAATGATTAAAAAAATCAGTATCATATTACTACTTGTAGCTATAAGCTTTAATGCCTTTTCGCAAAGAGAAACAACGCTTAATCTTCCGAAATTTGACCATCGGTTTATGCACTTTGGGTTTTTACTTGGGCTAAACCAAGCTCATTTTGTCCTAAATCGAACACCTCCAAATGGAACCTCTTCTGATAGTGCTTTTGTAGTAGAACCTAAGCCAGCTATGGGATTTAATTTAGGGATTATCTCTGCCATGCATCTTAATGAGCATTTTAGCTTGCGTTTTACTCCTAACCTTGCCTTTTCATCTAGAAGTATAGGTTACACCTTTCAAACTTCATTTGATGGAGTTAAAAAGTATGATAAGATTATTGAATCTACACTAATTAATTTTCCTTTAAGCATTAAATACAAAAGTGCCAGAGTTAATAATTTTAGCGCATACCTACTTGGTGGAGCTGCATATAGCTTAGACTTAGCCTCAAACTCTGATGCAGAGAACCTAACAACTAATCTAAGAGATATGATTGTAAAGATTAAACGCGATGACATTATGGGAGAAATTGGTTTTGGAACTGATTTTTACCTAGAGTATTTTAAGTTTGGTATTGAAGTAAAGATGTCTTACGGAATAAGAGACTTATTAGATAGAGATGACACACCGTTTACTGACCCTATAGATAAATTAAGTTCTAAAATGTTTTTACTGTCACTTACTTTCGAAGGTTAATTTTACCCAATGCAAACAATAGAACTTTCTGTATCACCTAAAGAAGCTAACGATTATGATTTTTTAGAACATCAAATCGGACTAAAATCAGGATTAAACAAAAACTTTAAGTGGAAGATATTAAAGCGTTCTATTGACGCAAGAAAAAGACAAGTGAAAATCAATTTAAAGATTACTGTTTTTTATAATGATGAAGAACTTGAAACTCCCATCTCCACCGCCTATCAAAATGTAAAAAATGCTAAACCTGTTTTAGTAATTGGGCTTGGTCCAGCTGGAATGTTTGCAGCTTTAAAACTAATAGAACTAGGATTAAAACCAATAATTATAGAGCGTGGCAAAGATGTTAGAAGCAGGAGAAGAGATTTAGCCGCAATAACCAAGGAACAAATTGTAAACCCTAACTCTAACTATTGTTTTGGCGAAGGAGGTGCAGGAACTTATTCTGATGGAAAACTATACACACGCTCTAAAAAAAGAGGCGATGTAAATGAAATTTTAAGAGTTTTAGTTGAACATGGTGCTCCTGAAGATATTATGGTAGAGGCTCACCCACACATTGGAACTAACAAACTACCAAATGTAGTTACTACCATTAGAGAAACTATATTAGAGCATGGTGGAGAAATAAACTTTGAAACTCAACTCAAAGATATTATTATAGAAAATAATCAAGTTAAGGGTATCACAGATCAGCACAACAATCATTTTAATGCAGAACACCTTATTTTAGCAACAGGCCATTCTGCACGAGATATATTTTATTTATTAGATAAGAAAAATATAAAAATAGAAAACAAACCCTTTGCATTAGGTGTTAGAGTTGAACATCCTCAACTGTTAATTGACCAAAACCAATACCATTGCGAAGTTAAAAGTGAATACCTCCCTCCTGCCTCTTACAAACTAGTACAACAAGTAAAAGGACGAGGTGTATTTTCATTCTGTATGTGTCCGGGTGGAATAATTGCTCCTTGTGCTACTGCTCCTGGTGAAATTGTTACTAATGGTTGGTCTCCATCCAAAAGAAACAACCCTTTTGCCAACAGCGGAATTGTAGTTACAGTAGAACATGAGGATTTAAAAGAGTTTGAAAATTTTGGTGCTTTAGCAGGGTTGAAATTTCAAGAGAGTGTTGAGCAGAAAATGTTTGAAGCTGCTCAGAACAATACCACTAGTAAATTTGGACAAATAGCACCTGCACAACGTTTAATAGATTTTATTCGCAATCGTAAATCTGTTGATTTGCCAGACTGTAGCTACCGTCCAGGAGTGATTTCAGCTCCATTACACGAACTTTTACCTCAAAGCATATCTAAAGCCCTGCAAGAAGGTTTTAAGTCTTTTGGAAACAAGATTAAAGGCTTTTTAATGAAAGATGCCATTATTGTTGCAGTTGAAAGCAGAACCTCTTCTCCTGTTAAAATACCAAGAGATAGAGAAACTTTAGAACATCCAGAAATTAAAGGATTATACCCTTGCGGTGAAGGAGCTGGATATGCTGGAGGAATTGTAAGCGCTGCAATTGACGGACAAAAGTGTGCTACTGCCATTCATCAAACTATACAACCTTAAATAAAATATAAGATTTCCTTTCTAAAATAACGAAGCTTATTAATTAACTTCGAATTTCTAACTATTAAAAATAGATAATTATGAAAAAAACTAAACTTATTGCATTAGCAATAGTTGCATCTTTTGCCTTTAGCGCAAATGCACAGATAGAAAGCCCACAACCTAGCCCATTAGGTGAGGTTGAACAAAAAATTGGATTAACTGATATTGAAGTTGAATATTCAAGACCAGGTAAAAAAGGTCGTGAAATTTTCGGAAAACTAGTTCCTTATGGTAAAATGTGGAGAACTGGAGCAAATGCTTCTACTAAAATTAAAATTAGTGATGACATTAAAATTAATGGAAAAGAGCTTAAAAAAGGAAAGTATGCTTTATACACTATTCCTGGAGAAGGTGAGTGGACCATTATTTTTCACAACAACTTAACTTACTGGGGAGTTGGTGATTATAAAGAAGAAGAAGATGCTTTAAGAATTACTGTTAAACCAACTAAAATTGATGCAACTGTTGAAACTTTAACTTTTGAATTTGGACATTTTACAACTACTGGTGGTAAATTAATGTTAATGTGGGATAACACTGTTGTTTCAATGGATATTGAAACAAATGCGATGGAGCAAGTTGAAGCTCAAATAAAGAAAACTTTAGTTGATGGTCCAGGTGCTGGTTCTTATGCCGCTGGTGCTGATTTTTACTTAGAAAAAGGTGAGAACCTTGATCAAGCATTAACATGGATAAATAAAGCTTTAGATAAAAAACCTGAGGCTTTTTGGTACATCCATAAAAAAGCTCAAATTTTAGCTAAATTAGGAAAGAAAAAAGAAGCTATAGCTGCTGCAAACAAATCTATTGAAGTTGCAAAAGCTAATAAAGGTGGAGATTACGGTTATGTAGCTAAAAACGAAGCGTTTATTAAAGGATTGAAATAAACTTTTAATATAAAATACTACTAAGAGGCTAACCACTTGGTTAGCCTTTTTTTTGTTTCTTATACATTGACTTTGTCCTTAAAAAAGTAGAACTTCGT
>CBDUPT010000161.1:0-6366 GCA_965369165.1 uncultured Flavobacteriales bacterium
ACATCATTAACTAAATACTAAACACCACAAACTAAATATTAAAAAGAATGAAAGCAACAATTAAAACAGAGAAAGGTGATATGCAAGTAGATTTTTACGATGCAGATGCTCCGAAAACAGTTGAAAACTTTACAGCTTTAGCAAAAAAAGGATTTTATAATGGATTAACTTTTCATAGAGTTATTCCAGACTTTGTAATTCAAGGTGGGTGTCCTGATGGAACGGGAATGGGTGGACCAGGTTACTCAATAGATTGTGAGTTAAGTGGAGATAATCAATATCATGATAAAGGTGTATTGTCTATGGCGCATGCAGGTAGAAATACAGGTGGGTCACAATTCTTTATCTGCCATAGTAGAAACAATACAGCTCACTTAGATGGTAACCACACATGTTTTGGTAAAGTAGTAGAAGGATTAGATATAATTGACGAGATAAGAGAAGGGGATAAGATTATTAGTATTGATGTAGCTGAATAAACAGATTCCGGGTCAAGCCCGGAATGACGACACCAAAACCTCCTTCAGAAATGTAGGAGTTTTTTTTATAATGTTTTCTGAAATGCTACCATTTTAATAGCTGTAATAGCAGCTTCATCGCCTTTATTGCCATGTTTACCACCAGAACGATCAATAGCTTGTTGCAAAGTGTTATCTGTAAGCACACCAAAGATAGTTGGCTTATTGTATTTTAAAGCAACATCTTTAATCCCCAGAGCAGCACCTTGGCAGACAAAATCAAAATGCTTGGTTTCACCTTGTATTACACTTCCTAAACAAATAACAGCATCTACATTTGTTTTTTCATAAAACGTTTGCGCTGCCAAGGGTAATTCATAAGCACCAGGAATAAACTTTACAGTAATGTTTTCTTCTTTTGCACCATGCTTAACTAGGGTAGTGTAAGCACCTTCTAAAAGTCCTTTGGTAATATTTTCGTTCCACTCAGAAACAACAATTCCGAAAACCATTTTACTAGCATCCGGAATTGATTTAATATCGTAATCTGAAAGATTTTTATTTACTGTTGCCATTATTTTAGCGCTTCAACTCTAGCTAAATATTTGTCAATAGTTTGTGCTTCTCTAGAATCTGGGTAATCAACTTTAATTGATTTGTATTTAGCTTCAGCTCCAGCAAAATCTTTTAAATCTTCGTGAGCTAATCCAGCTTTAAACAAATAAACAGGAGAAGTTAACCCATTTTCATTATGCTTAGCAGCTTTTTCATAATAAGAAATAGCATTGTCAACATCATTTAATTCCATGTAACAATCTCCAATTGCACCTAAAGCCACCGCACTAATTACTATGTCATCAGAGCTAAAAGAATTTAACTCATCAATAGCATATTCATACTCACCAGTGTTACGGTAACAAATACCTAAGTAATAATGAGCTAAGTTTGCAGATTTTGTTCCGCTATATTCTTCAGCAATATCAATAAATCCGTAGTTCTGACCATCACCATTAATAGCTAATTGTAAAGAGTCTTGCTCAAAATATTTTTCTGCCATAAACATAGCCGATTGAGCTTCAATCTCCATAGGAGCAATAACCATCTTTTTATATCCTAAATAACCACCAACAATTGCTAAAATAGCAATCACTACAATTGATAGCCTTTTTTTGTTGTTATCTATAAAATTTTCAGTTTTACTGTAAACTTCTTGAACATCAACTATTGGTTCGTTATGATCTGTTGTTTCTTTACTCATTTTTATTATCTATTTTATAAGTCCGAACTGTCGGACGGCAAAAATAGTTTTTTTTTAATTTGATAGCAATTTTAATGCTTAAATCTATTCATCTTTTTACATTTGTAAAATGTTTCTAAAAAAGCTTTCCATATTAAATTTTAAGAATTACGATGAAGCTCAGATAACCTTATCTGATAAAATGAATTGTTTTTTAGGAAATAATGGAGAAGGGAAAACAAATTTATTAGACGCTATCTATTATTTGTCTTTCTGTAAAAGCTTTTTCAACCCAGTTGACAGTCAGAACATTAAACATGATATGCCATTTTTTGTAGTTGAAGGATATTATGATAAAAATGGTAAAGATGAGACTATTTATTGTGGTCTAAAAAAGGGGCAGAAAAAACAGTTTAAACGAAATAAGAAGAATTATGAGCGTTTAGCTGACCATATAGGGATGATTCCTTTAGTTATTATAACACCTATTGATATTTTATTGATTATAGATGGAAGTGATGTAAGAAGAAAGTTTGTTGATGGCATTGTGTCTCAATATGATTCAGGGTACTTAAACAACTTGCTTTCTTACAATAAGGCTCTAAACCATCGTAATCTTTTACTAAAATCGTTTTGGAAAAATCGAAATTTTGATCAAGATACTCTTGACGTATGGAATGAGCAGTTGATTCAGTATGGAAATTTAATCTATACTGCAAGGAAAAAATTTATTGAAGAATTTTCTCCAATTTTTCAACATTTTTATACTAAACTAAGTGGAGATAAAGAAAAGGTAGTTCTTGAATATCGCTCACAATTAAATGATGGAAATTTTGATGATTTATTAAAAAATAACATTGAACAAGATAGAGCTAATCATTACACCAATGTAGGGATTCATAAAGATGATTTAGTGTTTTTGTTAGGTGATATGCCTTTAAAGAAATTCGGCTCACAAGGGCAGCAAAAAACGTATTTATTGGCGTTAAAACTTGCTCAGGCAGAGTTAATTCAGAATATAAGCAATCAAAAAGTAATTATCTTACTAGATGATATTTATGATAAGTTGGATGGAGAAAGAATGAATCAGTTATTAAACATTGTTGGTTCGGGTGATTTTGGTCAGGTTTTTATTACAGATACTGATTTAGAACGAATACCTCAAATTCTTACTAAAGAAAAGATTAATTTTAAATCGTTTAACATTAAAGAAGGAGAAGCGATTAATGTCTGATAGTCCATTAAAAAAAACAATTGACCAACTATTAAGAGCTTATGGCTATCAAGACCAATTAGATGAGATTGAATTACTTAAAGTTTATGATGAGCAAGTAGGTAAAATGTTTGTTAACCATACTAAAAACATAACTTTGAAAAATAAAATATTATACGTTCAACTAGATTCAGCTTCATTAAAACAGGAGTTAAGTTACGTAAAGGAAGGCTTGATGCAACGCTTAAATCAAAAGATGGGAAAAACGATGGTTGAAAAAATTATTATTAAATAACGTGAGTGGGATAAAGAATATACAAGAGAAGTTAGGGCGTTTCAAATTAAAAAAAGAGTTAAAGCGTTTTAATAGAAATGTAAAAGCTTTTAATATCGAAAAAGCATCAACAATTGGAATTATATATAACGCAACAAATAGAACTGAAGCTGAAATTGTAAAGAAGTTTACTCAACATTTAAAAGAAGAAAGAAAAGACGTGTTGTCATTAGGCTTTATAGATTCAAAAGATTCTTCTGATATTGTTACCTCTCATTTAAACTACACTTATTTTGATAGAACAAACCTATCTAAATCTCAAGTCCCAAATGGTGTAGATGTTGAAAATTTCATACAAAAGCCATTTAGTATTTTAATTGATTTAAATATGAATGATTGTTTCCCTATAGAATATATTAGCTCACTATCTATAGCTAAGTTTAAAGTAGGGGCTGAAGGTGGGTATAAAAACACTTCCTGTGACATGTTGATTGACATCTCACAAAAACCACAATTAGACTATCTAATTATCCAGATCAAACATTACTTACAAATGTTGAAATAATATTTACAATTGAAATTTCTTATAATAAAAAAGGGCTTCGAAATTCGAAGCCCTTTTGTTTTGATGTTAAAATCTATTATTGCTTAACAATTTTATATGATTCAATTCCGCTATCAGTTTTAATTTGTAAGAAATATAAACCTTTACTTGCTGCAGAAATATCTATAGTAATATTATTAGCTGAAATACTAGTGTTGTTATAAACAACTTTTCCAGTTACATCTAATAACGTTAATTGTTGTGCATTTTCCAACCCACTTACGTTAACTATATTATTTGTTGGGTTAGGGAAGATGCTTAACTCATTCTTAGCTAAATCATCAACACCTGTACATATAGTAACAGTAATTGTTATAGTATCGTTACTTGTACAAGTACCATCATCACCAGTTACAATATATGTAGTAGTAGTACTCGGAGAAACCATATGAGAAGCACCAGCACCTAAGCTATTATCCCAGTTGTATGTATTAGCTCCATTAGCACTAATGGTAACTTGGTCTCCTTGACAAATAGTAGTGCTAGGGTTAGCACTTGCAACTACATTAGGTCCAGGGTTTATTGTAACTGTACCATTAAATGTATTATTCCCACAAGTATTAGTTACTTGTAAAGAGTAGTTATGTGTTCCACCTGCTCCAAAGCTAATTGCTGGGAAAGGGCTATTAGAAGATCCTGCCGAAGGTGATCCAGCTGGGAAACTCCAATTATAACCTGCAACACCAATTGATGTAGAACCATCAAAATTAACAACGTCTCCTACACAAATAGTCCCAGAAGGAGTAAATGTAGCGGCAGCAGTTGGAAGGTTTTCTACAAAAATTGTTTTAGAAGCATTTCCTGTACAACCACCAGTAGTTACAGCAACATTGTAAGTCGTAGTGGATGTTGGGTTTACATTAATTGCTGGAGTAGTTTGATTACTCGGTGTCCATAAATATGTTCCACCACCAGTTGCAAAAATATTTACAGCATTACCAGAACAAACTGTATCAGCTGTAGAAGTAACAGTTGGAGTTGGAGTTGGATTAACAACTATATCAACTGAATCAACTTTATAATTACTACATCCACCACCAACAACTTCAAGATAAGTTCTATAAGTACCTGCAGTGGTATACACAACACTATCCATCACATTGTTTGATGATGAAGGAGTAACACCAGGGAACGACCACAATAAAGTATCTTGATAAGTAGATCCAGTAGCATCATAATTAACAATGTCACCTTCACAAATTGTAATAGGTGTTGCAGACAAATTAACTGTTGCTGGATTTGCCGTTAATTGAGGGAACATATATAAACTTAGGTTTTGACCTATACCATTTAAATATGAATCCCAAGTATTATTATTAGCTTGCCAAAATCCGTTAGTACCTGATACTTGACCAATAGCATTACTAAACACTGTAAAAGTATCTCCAGCTGCAGGATTTAAATTTGAAAAATCAAATCCGACTGCAATTTCTGATGAAGCAGGAACAGCTATAGGCGTATTAAATGCTCTATAATAAATTGTACTAGGGTTTAAATCTCCTAAGTTAAATGTTCTAGATCCTAAAACTGCACCAGGAGTTCCTCCAGTTGCATCCCATACGTTCATAGAGATTGTAGGATTTGTAGCATTATCTAAGTTACCAGTAATAAAATAAACACCTTCTACAAATTGTGTGTTTGAACCAACAACGCCAGCTGGAAAGTATTCAGCAGTAGCATTTCTACTATCAACCTGAGATCCAGTAATATAATCACCTGGGTTACCTATGTAATATAGGGTAGGTGTCCAACCAGTGTGACCATAAGCAGGTGCAGCAAATGAATTATCATCTAAATTTAATTCACTACATGAACCAGGTGTGGTTACTTCAATATATGCTGTTTTAGTTTCAGTATCACTTCCAAAAGAATTACTTACCTGTAATGAAACTTCATAAAAACCAGGTGTGTTATAAGTAATAATGTGAGGCCCTTGAGTACCTGCTGTTGCTGGAGTAACACTTCCAGGATTTAGATTTAAATTATTAAAGTTCCAAGACCAACTAGTAGGCCCAAATGTAGATTGATCCGTAAATGTTACACTACCACCAGCAGGAATAGTAACAATATTAGCAGAAAACTGAGCAACTGGAGCGCTACTTAATGTAGCTGCAACACAGTTCATAGCTGCAAAAGCATCAATTCTACCATTTCCTAATTCATTAACATGGCTAGGATTTTGAGAGTTAATATTAACTGCCGTAGAATAAAGACAGTTTATCAATGCAGAATTAGGCATAGAAGGATTTAAAGACTTCATTAATCCTAGTAATCCTGAAACCATTGGTGTAGCCATTGAAGTTCCACTTTTAAAACCATAATTATTAAAAGGAACTGTACTTGCAATGTTACTTCCCGGTGCCGAAATATCAACTGAGTTTAATCCATAATTTGAAAAGCTTGATTTTACATCACCAGTTGTAGTAGATGCTACAGACATAGCATTAGCATAACTAGAAGGGTAGTGTGGTGTAACATCATTGTCAACATTGCTATTACCCGCAGCAGCGACAACAATACTACCACTACTGTTAGCAAAATTTACAACATTCTGCCCTGTAGTTGAAAATCCAGTTCCAC
>CBDUPT010000162.1:0-6341 GCA_965369165.1 uncultured Flavobacteriales bacterium
CAAACCAAACCCTCCTAACATTAATGTCATTCCATCGTTAATCCCTTCTGTAGCTTCTGTTGCATTAGCAACTACTTTGTTTATTGCCATAATATTATTTTTAATAATCAGTCTCTCCGTAACCACCAGTACTATTCATATCATTAAACTTTTTACAATCTAACTCTATAGTAAGTGGTTTGTCAGGTTTTTCAAAATCTTCTTTAGATATGTTCAATCGCTTATCTGCCATTACTTTTTGCATGTAATATCCCCAAACTGGTAAAGCTGTATTTGCTCCTTGACCCATGTTTGTTGTTGCAAATCTAATAGCTCTTTCATCCGCTCCTACCCATACTCCTGTTACTAGATCTCTCGTAATCCCCATAAACCATCCATCAGAGTTATTTTGTGTTGTTCCTGTTTTTCCAGCTATTGGATAACGATGTCCAACATAAGGTCGCGATTTAGAAATTGTTCCTCTCAATCTCATTCCTGTTCCAGAGACATACATAGGTGATTTCCCTCTTGCTTTTCTTAAATCTCCTCTACACTTATTGTAAGCTCCACTTACAACTCCTTTCATTAAATCTAACATTACATAAGCTGTTTCTTCACTCATAGCCTCTTTAGTATTAGGATTAACATCAATAATAACATTTCCATGTTTATCCTCAACTCGTGTAAACATCATTGGTTCGATATATATTCCTTTATTCGCAAATGTTGCATTCGCTCCTACCATTTCATAAACACTAATATCAGCAACTCCTAAACAAAGAGATGGTACAGGATCTAATTTTGATGTTATCCCCATTGCTCTAGCTTGGTCTACTACTGCTTTTGGTCCAAACTGTTTCATAACCCAAGCCGTTATTGTGTTCATTGAATTAGCTATTGCATACTTTAATGACACATTACATCCTGTAGAGCCATCTGAGTTTTTAGGTGTCCAATCTCTCAATAAACCAAACTCACCTTTATGAAAAGTATATTTAGTATCCATTACCTCATAACAAGGTGAATATCCATTTTGGATTGCAGTTACATAAACAAAAGGCTTAAAGGTAGAACCAACTTGTCGAGTACTTGTAACATGGTCGTAAGCAAACTGCTCATAATTTACTCCTCCAACCCAAGCTTTAATATATCCAGTATGCGGATCTACAGACATTAAACCTGCATGTAAAAACGTTTTATAATATTTTATAGAATCATTTGGAGACAACAAAGTATCTATTGTTCCCTTATGAGAAAACACTTTCATCTTAATTTTTTTATCGAATATTATAGAAATAGAATCTTTAGCTGTAGCCCAAGTTTTATATCCACAATCATCAGCCTGACAAACGTAATAATTACCTTTTTTCTTAACTGATTTACCTCTTCTTCCACAATTAAAACACTCTTTACCTGTCATTACTCGGTATCTGGTGCTGTTTTTTCTAGCTCTATCCATACTAGAGATATACTGCTCTTCAGAAATACCTTTATACCCTCCATCATAAGGATATCTTTTTGTTCTTACACGCTTTAAATGTTTATCAAACTGAGGTTGAAGTGTTTTTGCTATATATTCTTCAACAGCATATTCAGCGTGTTCTTGCATACGAGAATCGATGGTTGCAAAAATTTTTAATCCATCGCTATAAATGTTATAAGGACTCCCATCCGCTTTAGCATATTTATAATTACCATCCTCATCTTGTTCTTTCAACATTTTTTGCAATTTTAATCGCAATGTTTCTCTATAATATGGCGCTATTCCTTCTTTATGATCAACTATTTGATAGTCTAAATCTATAGGTAGAACCCTTAATGAATCATACTCTTGTTGGTTTAACATTCCGCTTCTTTTCATTTGAGAAAAGACAACTTCTCTACGTTTTAACGCATTTTCTGGAAATCGTTTCGGGTTATATAAAGAAGGGTTTTTAGCCATTCCAACCAAAACAGCAGCTTCTTCAATATTCAAATCTTTCGGAGCTTTGTTAAAATACACTTTTGCTGCAGATTTAATACCAACAGCATTATAAATAAAATCAAATTTGTTATAATACATAATTATGATTTCATCTTTAGTATAACGTTTTTCCAACTCAACAGCAATAATTTGCTCTTGCAGTTTTTGTTTAATTTTTTGAACTAAGGTAGCTGTTTCTCTTTCATGAAACATCATTTTGGCTAACTGCTGTGTTATTGTACTTGCCCCACCAGCGCTACCCATATTTACAACTGCTCTAACTAAACCTCTAAAATCTATCCCTGAATGTTCTCTATACCGCTCATCTTCGGTAGCAATTAATGCATCTACCAAGTAAGGTGAAAGTTCATCATATTTTATGTTGGTTCTGTTTTCTTTAAAATATTTCCCTATAACTTTCCCATCTGAAGTAATAACCTCTGATGCTAAATTACTTTTAGGGTTTTCTAATTCCTCTAGGGATGGAAGCGGTTTAAAGCCTAAACTACCCGTTTTAGCTCCCCACATCACTATAAAAAACAACAAAACAGGAAGGAGTATAATCATCCAAAAGATGAGTAACTTCTTTTTGTAATTTGGTTTGTCTTGTGTTTTATTCATTTTCAACTATTTAATCTACGGTTTCAACCCTTAATCCGACATCAGTTATTCCATCCAATCCATTTTCAACTCTCATTGCTTGCTCTAAAGAAAATGTATATTCTCCTTTTTGAGCAAATTTAAACCCTCCTATATAAGGCATTTGTAAATCCCACAAATCTCCAATTCCCTTTCCGTACCATTTACCACTTTTATCAGCTAATTTACAATTTACTGTATCTTTTAACAAATTACCATCAGGTCCTTGTAAAGTAACAAATAGGTAAAGATTACTGTAAGCATAATCACCTGTATTCCTAACATTAATATATAAATTGTGAGGTGCTATTGTATCTTCAGCTAAAAACTTAAAATTGGCAATGTTTTCTTTTTTCCACAAAGCACCTTCAACTTCAATATATTCTTCATAAACCTTGTTAGAATCACAAGAGTATAGTCCCAAAAACATAACTAATGAAAATGTTATTTTAAGTAATTTATGCATTATTACCCTTGTTATTTTTATTACGATTCCTATTGCGGTTATTATTGTTGTTGTTGTTTCTATTTTTATTATTGTTGTTATTCTTTCTTCGTTTTTTGTTTTTCCCACCTTTCTTTCCATCAAAACGTGTTAAACTATCTTGACCAACAACATTAGCATAATCTGGTTCTTTAACCACTTCTTTAAAGTCAACAAAGTCCATTAAATCACTTGGAAATTCACCATTTTTGTTCATTTCAACAATTTGATTTACTCTATCCAATTTCAACTCAATAAACTTTAGCGGTTCATCTTGGTAAGAATACCACATCATGTTTTTAAAGATGTCCATCTTACGGTAAAATGCTTGTCCTTTTTTAGTTTTAAGCTTTACATTAGTATCGGGAAACTCTTTTAAAGCCTCTACGTAACCATCCAATTCAAAATTTAAACAACATTTTAATTTTCCACATTGCCCAGCTAACTTTTGAGGGTTTAATGAGAGTTGTTGATACCTTGCTGCAGATGTTGAAACAGAACGAAAATCTGTTAGCCAAGATGAACAACAAAGTTCTCTACCACAAGAACCTATTCCGCCTAAACGACTAGCTTCTTGACGAACTCCAATCTGTTTCATTTCAATTCTAACTCTAAATTCGTCTGCTAACTTTTTAATTAGCTCTCTAAAATCAACACGCCCTTCAGCTGTGTAATAAAATATTGCTTTAGTATTATCTCCTTGATATTCAACATCACTAATTTTCATCTGCAATCCTAAAGCAATAGCTATAGTTCTTGCTTTATACATCGTATCTACCTCTCGTTTTTGAGCTTCAATCCACTTATCAATGTCTGTCTTTTTAGCCATTCGGTAAACCTTCTTCACATCTTCCGAATCGAAAGCAACCTTGGCTTTTCGCATTTGCTTTTTTACCAATTCTCCTGTAAGAGATATAATTCCCATATCATGCCCTGATTGAGCTTCGACAGCTACAACATCACCAACATTAAGACTTAAACCTTCAGTGTTTCTATAAAATTCTTTTCGGCTATTTTTAAAACGGATTTCTACACAATCAAACATTTTTTGTCCGTGAGGTAATTCAATATCATTTAACCAATCAAAAACGGTTAATTTATAACTACTACACGATCCTGTTTTTCCACAGCCACCTCTTCCAGCAGCCCCACAACCTCCATCTGAACCACATCCGCCTTCAGTACCACAACTACCACATCCCATATCTTTTTATATATATTTTTCAGTTTCTGAAATAAGAAACTTCGAATTGTTAAACTTATTTTGTTAAGCTAACAAATATACTATTCTAAACAAGATTTTTTAAGGGATATTTCAGGAAATTTTTGAGTAGTAAAATGTTTTACTGCGGAGCAGGCACTCTCAACAATTTAGTTAACTTTAACGAAACATCTAAAAATAATATTTTAGGATTGGCATTTCTTTCAATATGATAAACTGCATCGTTAAACAATTCAATAATTGGCAAACAGTTTGCCCCATGTACATAAGGTGCAAAGTTTTGCATGAAATTGACTTCGTTTTGAGCTATTCTATTTAAGGAACTATCACCATAATTAGTAATTAAACTTTCTCTAAAAAGATGTAAGCCATAATTTAAAAATTGCTTTTGTTTTTCTCTACCAAAAGCGTTTTGTGCAATTTGCTCAGTCCATGCAATTAGCCCTGGCACATTTCCTTTAAATGCTGAACGCATTAACGTTACAAATAATTGGTGATAAGATTCATCTGCTGCAGACTGCTCAATTATTTGTTTAGCTTTAATATAATTCCCATCAGATATTTGAGCAATGTTATATGCTGCTGTTGAATCAATATTAAACTTTTCAATTAATTCAGCTTGTAACTCTTGCTCTTCTATTCTTCCTACTTTTACCAATTGTGTTCTAGATAAAATAGTATTGATAATTTGCTCTGCATCATGAGCAACTAGTATGAACAATGTTTTAGCAGGTGGTTCTTCAATAATTTTTAAGAGTTTATTAGCTGAAGCTATGTTAAATTTTTCTGGATACCAGATAATCATCACCTTATACTCAGCTTCATAAGTTTTAAGACTTAGTGTTTTTAAAATTTCAGCACTTTCGTTTTTAGAAATAAGTAACTGCTTATTTTCTGTATCTAACTTATCTTGCAATTGAGCTAGAGAAATATAACTGTTATTATCTAAATTTAACTCTCGCCATTCGTTAATATAATTAGCACTTTTAGGCTCTTTCGTAATGGTTTTATTGGTTGCTACAGGAAAAACAAAATGCAAATCGTGATGTGCTAATTTTTGAAACTTAATACAAGAAGCGCACACACCACAAGAATCATTATCTCCTTTATTTTCACAGGCAATATACTGAGCATAAGCTATTGCCATTGGCAAATTACCACTCCCTTCAGCACCCAAAAATAATTGAGCATGACTAATCCTCCCTTCTTTAACCGAGTTGATTAATCGTTTTTTAACTTCACTGTGCCCTATAATGTTTTTAAATTGCATTGAAACCAAAAGTAATTATTAAACCGTTTTCACACCTTTATATTCAGTATTTTTTATTTTTTTTGCATAAAATTTAACTTTCCATGCAAAACATTAACAATTACAATTTTTCAGGTAAAAAAGCATTAATTCGTGTAGACTTTAATGTACCATTAAACGACAAATTTGAAGTAACAGATAACACCAGAATTAAAGCTGCAATTCCAACCATTAAAAAAGTTTTAGAAGGTAATGGTAGTGTAATTTTAATGTCGCACTTAGGTCGACCAAAAAATGGTCCTGAAGATAAATTTTCGTTAAAACACATTGTAGCTGAAATAGAAAAATTAGTAAACACCACTGTTCAATTTGCTGATGATTGTATGGGAAATGAGGCGAAAGAAAAAGCTTCGAATTTAAATGGTGGTGAAATTCTTTTATTAGAAAATTTACGTTTTTACCCTCACGAAACTAAAGGAGATAAAGGGTTTGCTGAGCGTTTATCTAAATTAGGAGATGTTTATGTGAATGATGCTTTTGGAACAGCTCACAGAGCTCATGCTTCAACAGCAATTATTGCTCAATTTTTTCCTAACGATAAAATGTTTGGTTATTTAATAGAAAAAGAAATTGAAAGCGTTTCTAAAATAATGGATAACAGCGAAAAGCCTGTTACAGCAATCATTGGTGGGGCAAAAGTTTCGAGTAAAATTGTAATTATAGAAAACTTATTAGAAAAGGTTGACAACCTAATTATTGGTGGTGGAATGAGTTATACTTTTGCCAAAGCTAAAGGTGGAAATGT
>CBDUPT010000163.1:0-6316 GCA_965369165.1 uncultured Flavobacteriales bacterium
CATCAAAAAAGAAGATTTGACCATAATCACTTTCCCTTACCTCATTTACAATATCAAACAACCCAATATTTAGCTCTGAACTAATAAAATAAATACTTACACCAACAGCAACTAACATAAATAATGTTTGCAATGAATCCGTCCAAACAATAGTCTTTATTCCCCCTTTAAATGTGTAAAGCCAAATCAATAAAATTGTTATTGCAACTGTAACAAAGAAAGGAACACCCCATTGATTAAAAATCAAATATTGCAACACCTGAGCTACCAAAAACAGACGAAATGCAGCTCCAATTGTTCGAGATAATAAGAAGAAAGCTGCTCCTGTTTTATAAGAATACAATCCAAATCTATCTTCTAAATATGAATAGATTGAAGTGAGCTGCAATTTGTAATAAAGTGGCATTAACACTAAAGCAACCACTACATATCCAAAAAAGTAACCTAATACCATTTGCATATAAGAAAATTCGCTTGCTCCTACCCATCCAGGAACAGAAATAAATGTAACTCCAGACAAGGATGCTCCTATCATTCCAAAAGCCACTAAATACCATGATGATTTCTTCCCACCAATAAAAAAAGAATCATTATTAGCCCCTTTTCCTGTAATAAAAGATATTAACATCAAGATGCCAAAATATCCTAGTATAAAGAGTATAACTGTCGTTGGGTTCATTGTAAACAAAAGTGATTAAAATTCTTTATTTTAATTTGCTATATCTTATTTTTGATAAACATTATATTGTTGACAGTAAATGCACCAAATTTCATCTTCAATTTTCAATAATGCTGTTGAGCAGCTATCTTCCTTGCCTGGCATAGGTAACAAAACTGCTATACGCTTGGTTCTTCAACTATTAAATCGAAACCAAGAACAATTGAAAGATTTTGGCAATGCTTTTTTACAATTAACTGAAGACATACAATATTGCAACAACTGTTATAATATTTCTGACTCAACAACATGTAATGTTTGTTCCAACCCTACAAGAACTGACGAAGTAATTTGTGTAGTAGAAAACATTCTTGATGTTATCGCTATAGAAAATACCAACCAATTTAAAGGCAAATACCATGTTTTGGGGGGAATTATTTCACCAATGGAAGGAATAGGCCCAAATGATATCAAAATACCTCAACTTATTAATAGAATTAAAGAAAGTAATACTAAAGAGGTTATTATGGCGTTAAGCACTACTATGGAAGGTGATGCTACAAACTTTTATGTCTATAAAAAATTAGCTGATATGGACATTGAAATAACCACAATAGCAAGAGGAGTTGGAATTGGTGATGAGATTGAATACACAGACGAATTAACTCTTGGTCGATCAATATTGAATAGAATACCTTTTAAAAACACCTTAACTCTTTAAGTTGAAACTATCAGTTATCATAGTTAATTACAACGTAAGGTATTTTTTAGAACAATGCTTAATCTCTGTATTTAAAGCCATCGAAAATATTGATGCTGAAGTATATGTTGTAGATAATATTTCTACTGATAAATCGGTAGAAATGGTTAAAGAAAAATATCCACAAGTTAAGCTTATTGCCAATCAAGAAAACGTAGGTTTTAGTAAAGCTAACAATCAAGCTATAAGGTTATCTAAAGGAGAATATGTTTTACTCCTAAACCCTGACACAGTTGTTGAAGAAGATGCGTTTGAAAAATGTATAGCATTTATGGATAAGCACCCTGATGCAGGAGGTTTAGGTGTTAAAATGATTGATGGGAACGGAATATTTTTACCCGAATCAAAAAGAGGGTTACCAACCCCTTCAGTTTCGTTTTATAAAATATTTGGACTATCTGCATTATTTCCAAAATCAAAAAAGTTTGCTAAATATCATTTGGGGTATCTTAAAGAAAATGAAACCAATGAAATTGAAGTTTTATCAGGAGCATATATGTGGATGAGAAAAAGTGTTTTGGATGAAGTGGGTTATTTAGACGAAGCTTTTTTCATGTACGGAGAAGATATTGACTTGTCTTACCGAATCATTTTAGGTGGCTATAAAAATTATTATTTCCCTGAAACAAAAATCATACACTACAAAGGAGAAAGCACTAAAAAAGGAAGTATTAATTATGTTTTTGTTTTTTATAATGCCATGATAATTTTTAGCAAAAAACACTTTGCTCAAAAAGCAAAAGCATTCTCTTTTTTTATAAATATAGCTATTTATATTAGAGCTTTCTTAGCAGTTATATTTCGATTTATCAATCGTTTTAAATTACTAATAATAGATGTAGGTTTATTATTATTATCACTAGGTTCGCTTACATACTTAAAGCCATACCTAGGGTTTCCAAACCAAATAGAAATTCATAATGACTATGGAATACTCAACATTTTATCTGTAATTGTTTCATTTATTGTAGGGTTAGCAATATTTAAAAGCTACTCAAAAACCATAGAAATAATAAAAACTATTTTAGGATTAATTTTAGGTAGTGGAATTCTATATAGTATCAATTTTTTATTCCCACAATCATATTCTTTTTCAAATAAATTTTTAGCGAGTATACTTATTACCTCTACCCTTTTTATTTATGTTAGTCGAATAATATTAAACTACTTTAATACTGTTAAAATTAAAAAAAGCACAAAAAGAACTATCGCAATTGTAGGAAACACTAACTTTTCTAAAAAAATACAATTACTAAAAAATAAAACAATCACATTACACAGGCTATTGAAGATTAAAGCTTCAAATGACATTAAAGAACAAGATTTTAATCAATATATAGGTAAACAAAATCAACTACCCGATTTATCTGAAATATACAATGTAAGTGAAGTTATTTTTAATTCAGATGAAATATCTTATGGTGATATTATAAACGAAATGGATAAAATTGAAAATGAGTTTATAGATTTTAAAATCTCTGTAAACTCAAACCTAATTATTGGTGGTAAAACAATTGAAAATTTAAATTAAAATGAAAAGACTATTTATACTTACGAGTATTATTTTGCTTACTAACATAAGCTATTCGCAAAAAGTTAGTTTAGGCCCTGAATTAGGTATCAATATTATCCCTATGGAAAACACTAATTATGGGTATAATTATCAATTAGGGTTCCATTTTGGTGGTCATTTAAAATATCATGTTTCTGAAAAATTTAAAATTAGTACAGGATTATTTTTAACTCAAAAAAAGAAGCAGTATAGTTTTTCAGATACAAGCTCTGTATTTGAAAAATATAGCCAATTATTTCAGTTTGGCGGGATAGATGAACAAGAAGTTGATTCTATAGCTCAATCTTTTGGAGCAAATACGGATGTTTATGATGACACAAAAGGCATGGTTTCTGAAATATTTATAAAGATACCAGTTTTAGCAAATTTTAAATTCAAAAATTTCAACACCTATATTGGCCCCTATTTTGGAATGCTTTTAACAGCAACAAAAAAACAAGAAACTAGAACCCAAATTCCTTTATTAAATGTAATTGATATTTCTCAATTTGACAGTACTGGTTTTGCGAGTGCTTTTTTACCTGCGGCAGATGAGACTTCTACTTCAAAAAGATCAGACACTAAAGGCTTAAACCTATTGGATATTGGCATGAATGTCGGCATTGGGTACGAAATGAATAACCTACATTTTAATTTAATGTACTCTCAAGGTTTTCTTGACTATAGAGATGATAAAGGATCTGACGACACATCACCATTAAAGACCTTCCGTTTATCAATAGTTTATTTGTTTGATTTGAAAAAAGAAACTACTACTGCCCCTCGCTTAGATTAAATAAAAAAATTAATGTAAATCTTCCTTGAAAACTTAATATAAGTAGTTAGATTTGTGGGAGTTTTTAAACCATAAATCCATCTAAAAATGTCAAAAGTTCACAACTTTAGTGCTGGGCCTTGTATCTTACCTCAGGAGGTATTAAAACAAGCTTCAGAAGCAGTAATTAATTTTAATAATTTAAATCTTTCTCTTTTAGAAATTTCCCACCGAAGTAAAGACTTTGTTGAAGTAATGGAAAATGCTAGAAGCTTAGTTAGAGAACTATTGAGCGTACCTGATACTTATGAGATTTTATTTTTACAAGGTGGTGCAAGTTTAGGCTTCTTAACAACAGCTTACAACTTCATGAAAGAAGGCGGGTCGGCAGCATACCTTAACACAGGGACATGGGCTAACAAATCATTAAAAGAAGCGAAATTATTAGGAGAAGTTATTGAGGTAGCCTCTTCAAAAGATAAAAATTACAACTACATTCCTAAAAATTATCAAATACCTGGTAGTGCAGATTACATACACATTACTACAAACAATACTATTTTCGGAACACAACTTAAAAATACTCCAATAAGTCGCATACCAATCATTGCTGACATGTCTTCAGACATTTTTAGCAAAAAAATCAATGTGAGTGATTATGATATGATTTATGCTGGAGCTCAAAAAAATATGGGCCCTGCTGGAACAACTTTATATATTGTAAAAAAGAGTTCTCTTGGAAAAACAGGAAGAGCTATTCCTTCTATGTTAAATTTAGAGGTTCATATTGGTAAAGACTCTATGTTTAACACTCCTCCAGTATACCCTATATATGTTTCTATGCTTAATTTACAATGGTTAAAAAACAATGGAGGTGTAGAATGGATTGAAAAAATCAATCAACAAAAAGCTGATTTAATTTATAATGAAATCGATAACAACCCACTATTTAAAGGAACAGCTGAAACTGAGAGTAGAAGCAACATGAATGCTACTTTTGTATTAACAAACGAGGCATTAAAGGATGAGTTTGATTCAATGTGGCAAGCTGCTAACATAAGCGGTATAAAAGGTCATAGAGATGTTGGGGGATATAGAGCGTCAATGTACAATGCACTTCCTTTAGAAAGTGTTCAAGTATTAGTTGATGTAATGAAAGAACTAGCAAATAAACATTCATAAAAAAAAGAGTTTACATGAAAATATTAGCCAATGATGGGATTGCTCCTATTGGAAAAAAACAGTTAGAAGAAGCAGGTTACACTGTTGTTACAGAAACAGTTGCTCAAGAAAACTTAATTGCTGAAATAAACGAACAAAACTATGTAGCAGTTTTAGTTAGAAGTGCTACAACTGTTAGAAAAGAAGTTATTGATGCATGTCCAAATTTAAAATTAATTGGACGCGGTGGTGTTGGAATGGATAATATTGATGTTGCCTACGCTCGTGAAAAAGGGTTACATGTAATTAACACCCCTGCAGCATCTTCACAATCTGTTGCTGAACAGGTAATGGCTCATTTATTTAGTTTAGCAAGAAGTTTATATGATGCTAACAGACAAATGCCTAATGGAGGAAACACTGATTTTAAAGTATTAAAGAAGAAATACGCTAAAGGAATTGAGTTGAGAGGTAAAAAGTTAGGCGTTATTGGAATTGGCAGGATTGGAAGAGCTACAGCAAAATATGCGTTAGGCTGTGGAATGGATATTATTGCATATGATCCTTATATGGACGGAGCTACAATCGATGTTCAGGTAGCTAACCAAACAGTAAATGTTGATATTAAAACCACTAGTCTTGATGAATTATTAGCTCAAGCAGACTTTATAACCTTACATATTCCTGCTCAAGCAGATGGCAAGGCTGTTATTGGTAATAACGAGTTTTCTAAAATGAAAGATGGTGTTATGATTGCAAATGCTGCTCGCGGTGGTGTAATTGATGAAGATGCTTTAATCGCTAATTTAGATAGTGGAAAAGTAGCTGCTGCTGCCTTGGATGTTTTTGTTAACGAACCTACACCAAGAGAAGACTTAATGAAGCATTCAAAACTATCATTAACTCCTCATACAGGAGCTGCTACGCTAGAAGCTCAAGATAGAATTGGTGAAGAACTAGCAAGTCAGATTAAAGAATTATTGGGATAACAAAATGGCTACAATAGTTCCTTTTAAAGCCCTAAGACCAGTTAGAGATAAAGCTTATTTAGTTTCATCTATGCCTGCGTATATCTATCCTAAACATATATTGGAAGCAAAATTAGAAAGTAATCCCTATACTTTTTTACATGTAATTAACCCCGAATATAGTACCAATAACAAAACTCAGCCTAATTCTATCGAACGATTTCAAAATGTTCGTGATAAGTTTGATGAGTTTGCAAATGCAGGTGTTTTTACACAGGATGAAAAAGAGTCTTATTATATCTATCGCCAAATAACTCCTACAAATACATATTTAGGTTTAATTACTGGTATTGCAGTAGATGATTATTTAAATGGAAACATTAAAGTTCATGAACATACATTAACACAAAGAGAAGAAACCTTTAAAACATACTTAGATGTA
>CBDUPT010000164.1:0-6309 GCA_965369165.1 uncultured Flavobacteriales bacterium
GATATAATGGGTAGAAAATTTCCTGGTTTAGCTGGAGAGTTCGCGAATAAAGGAATGGCTCAATTCGGAAAAAAAGATTATAAGGGAGCTCAAGAAAGTTTTGGAAAGTCAATGATGTTGAGTCAGATGACTGGAAAAATAGATACCGTAACATTATATAATACTGCTTTAGCTTCAGAGTATGCAGAAGATTTAGAGACAGCAAAACAATTATATGATGGGTTAATTGCCATGAAGTATAATATTGATGGTGCAGGACCTGATTTGTATCGTTCTATGTCTAGAATTTATAAGAATGAAGGGAACCCTGACAAAGCAATGGAATATATTAAAAATGGAAGAGAAGCTTATCCTAATAATAATAATTTAATAGTTGAAGAATTAGAAGATTATTTAAAGAATGATAAGCATGAAGAAGCTTTATCTAGTTTAAAAACAGCTATTGCTAACGACCCTAAAAATCCAGTTTTATACTTTGCAAAAGGAACTGTACATGAAAGTTTAAAGCAAGAGGCTGAAGCTATTGAAAGTTATAATAAGGCTCTTGAAATAAAGCCTGATTATTATGATGCTTCATTTAACCTAGGAGCTTATTTCTTTAATAAAGGAGCTGATAAAATTAATGAGGCTAATAAATTGCCTTTAAGTGAATCTAAAAAATATGATGCTTATAAAGCAGAAGCTAAGGTTGAATTTGCTAAAGCTGTTCCTCATATTGAAAAAGCTCATAACTTAAAGCCAGAAGATGTTGATACAGCAAATATGTTGATTAAACTATATACTCATACTGGAGAGTATGATAAAAGTGCTGCTATTAAAGCTAAATACAAATAAGTATAAAATGATTTATAAAAAAAGGGTTCAACTTAGTTGAACCCTTTTTTTATTATTATGTGTATTACTCTTATTTAAAGGTTAGGTAGAATAAGCTGATAATGCATACTATCATTAAAGCAATTGCAATGTAACCTGCATTTTTATCTTTTGTTCTAACAAAGCCTACCGTATATACTATTGATAGAAGAAAAGCTAACACTCCAATGCCATATATTAATATTAGTAGTAGATTAGACATAGTTAGAAGTCAATTTTTCCTTTTGCTCTAATGCCAAGTCCTTTAACTCCAAACATTGTTGGTACTCCTGGGTTATCTAAGTAAGTTAGTCGTTGTAAGAACTCAACTCTAAACAGCTTAAATAAGTTCATTATACCAACACTTGCTTCAACGTAAGGTATTCCTTTGTCAAATGCAAAAGTGGAAGTTGATCCATCTTTAGCTGTTGGGAATTTGAATAAATCTGCGTTTAAGTCTGGATTATTTTCAGCTGTAAGGTTTCCGTAAAGTGCTTTAAATGATAATACTTCTCTTAATTTTAGTCGTTTAAATAATGGTATTTTGTTAAAAATAAATCCATTGAAATAATGAGTTACTTTTGCACTAGTGTATTCATCACTTAGAAACTCCATAAAGTTCATCATGTTAAACGAAGTTTCTTGTAAGAAAAATGATTGATTGGCTTGTGGTAAGTTTAATAATGGGAAAGGTACGCTTCCAAATACTTTTCCTCCTTCAATTTCAACATCAGAAAAACCTAATTGTGCTAAATAGAAACGTTTAAATACTTGTCCTGCAACTCTACTAAATTCAATATTTCCTTTGGTTAAGCCATTTACACCTTGACGGTAATTTAATTTAAAAATAGGATACTTATTAGGTAAAGGTAATCTAAAGTTTTTTCCTTGGTAAAATTGTTCGTTTGGAGCAAATCTTAAGTTGACATCAAAAGCATCTGTTCTGATAGCATCAAATTGAATCGGGTTTAAATCATCACTTGTTTCAAAAACTAAACGACCTATTGGTCTTTGTTTTTTATATTCATAAATTAAGTTATAGGAGAATCCACTGTGACTTTCTTTGTTGTAATCTATTTTGTATGAATCAAAGAAAATCATTTGATCGGAATTACCTCTTCTAAATGAAAGTAAAAAATTATCATCATTTAAAAACTGTAAATCTTGGCCCGGAAATACAGTCTCTTTTTGATAGTGGACCGTTATCCGGTTCTGGGGGTTATCAAGGAAGTTTTTATTAAAGGAGTGGGTGAAAGCAAAGATTCCTTTCCATTCTTTATCCTTAAATCCATAGGCACTATATGTTTCAAACATATTCTTTTTACTAAATTTCTGTGTAGTCCTAAAACCAGCTCTCAAACGAAAACCTTCTACTTCATTAAAACTATAAAAAGCTGGCAATGGACCAAGCTCTATGTAACCAACATCTTGCCATCCAGTAATTAATAAGAAAGCAATATCCATTGCTCTTTTAAATGCAGGTATTTTTTGAATACTGTCAATCATGGTATAAACTCCCGCTTCTTGTTTAGTTAATGTGTCAGGGCGGTTTTCAACCCAAAAAGAATCTGTTTTGTTATCAAGATCTTCATCTTTTATTACTTTCTCTACTCGGTTGTATATATCATCAGCAGCAGGTTTGTTAAAAATGAAATTGTCATAATTTATAGACTTTTTACCAAACATTCCTCTTCCTTTTCTGGTAAGGTTGTAGTCAATAATTAATTTGTCTTTTGATAGTACCCATACACTATCATTGTATAGAGTAAACTCTTGATCTAAATATAAATCCTTAACAAAGTTTATGTTGATTTCATCAGCAACACCTAATTCTACTTTTGTTACGGCATAAGTTGTTGAGTCATTTAATATGTACATATTTCCTTTAAAAGCAAAATCGGCTTTATTTCTAGGTGTAAATGCTAAATTGACACATTCATAGCCATTTATTTCGACAGTATCTATAATAAAATACTTGTAAATGGTAGTTCCTAAAGGAGAAATTGGACTTGTAAACTGGTTAGAAAGCAAGTCTATATTATTGTCATAGATATCAATGTCTTGATATAATTTATCCATAATAAATGACACACCATTATCATCTAAATAGCCATCAAGTCCAGTCATTTTTGTTCCAGATTGATATTCTTTTAATGTTTTAGGCTTTTTTCGGAAGTACATTTTTGACGCGGTCTCCATTAAGAATATAGGTAAGTATGGTTTTCCATTAATTTCAGAAGTATCAATGTGATCAATTACTACTTGAAACTTCTTTTTTAACCAACCTTTATTAAGAAAGTCCTCAGTAATATTATTTAGGTCAATTTCAATTTTTTCATATTTATCATACTCATAAAAGTCCATGGACTCTATTCGGTTGTCATCTTTATGTTCGATAACTTTTTTGATTAGAGCTACGGCTGGATTATCTTTGTTCTTGTATCGCTTTTTATCTGCTTTAACTTCAAACACTTCCATTTCGATAGCTTCGTTGGTTAAGTTAAAGTCTATTGTTTGAGACTCTCCAAGTTTGACTGGTTGAGATGCAGTTTTGTATCCAACAAATGAAGCTAAAAGAGTTGCTGTACCCCATTGAGTTTCCAAATAATAGTTTCCATCAAAATCGGTTGTGGTTCCTACGTTAGCACCTTTGAATGCAATATTTACAAAGGGAAGGGGTTCTTTTGTTTTGGCATCAACAACAGTACCTTTTATTTTAGTAAGTTTTTGGGCATCAACAGTTAATGCTAAAATGCTAAAAAAAGTAAGTATTAATATATGTAAAGCGGTTTTTCTCAAAATGTTTGTAATCCCTTATTAAAGTTGACAAAAATACTTAAAAACGCTTATTAGGTTAATATTTAGTTATAAACATTTATCAAAATCTATGGTGTAGTCGTTGTATTGACAAATTAAGGCTATAAATTGTTGTAGCTTTGCTTTAAAAATAAAAAGAGATGAGAAAAATATTGGTATTTAGTTTGTTGTTACCGTTATCCTTGTTTAGCCAGGATAATGAAAAGTTATTACTAAAAAAAGGAGTTGATACTGAAAAGTATGTTCCAAAAGGTCTTGAAGTTGGTAATAATGCTCCTGTTATTGAAGCTAAAGCATTAGATGGGAAGCTTATTAATTCTAAACAGTTGTTGAAAGAAAAGGAAATTGTTGTTATTTTTTATAGAGGAGAGTGGTGTCCGGTATGTAATAGATATTTAAGTAATTTGAATGATTCCTTAAATTTTATTTTAGACAGAAATGCTGAAGTATTGGTAGTTGGCCCCGAAACTTTCGAAAATACTGAGAAAACGAAAGAAAAATCTAAAGGTTCTTTTGTGTTAATTCCTGATACATCTATGCAAATCCAAAAAGATTTTGATGTGTTATTTTATGTTACTAAAAAATATCAAGGAAAAATTAAAACATTTTTATTTACAGATATAGCTGAAAACAATAATCAAGAAGAAGCTCAACTACCTGTTCCTGCAACTTATATTATAGGAAAAGATGGTAAGATTAAATGGAGGCACTTTGATTATGATTACTCTAAAAGAGCAACAGTAAAATCTATTATAGATAACTTGAGATAAGTTAAACCTGACTATCCATCACATCTGTTACAACATGATAACGAGGGTCGTCAATATTGTTTTCTATAATGGTATTAAAATTAGGGTTAGCTTTAAGTAATAATATTTTACAATCTTTACTTAGATGAACTAATTTTAGTTCTTTATTTAATTCTAAATATTTATCCGCTATGTTTTGCAAAGCTTCAATACCAGAATGATCAACAACGGTAGATTCCATAAAGTCTATTTCTACTTTTTTAGGGTCAGTTTTAGCTTCAAATTTTGAATTAAATGCTTGAACTGAACCAAAAAATAAAGGTCCCCAAATTTCATAAACTTTAGTACCGTCCTCTTTAACTCGTTTACGAGCTCTAATCATAGTTGCATTTTTCCAAGCAAATACTAAAGCAGAAATAATTACACCGGCAATTACTGCAATGGCTAAATCTTGCCAAACAGTAATAGCTGAGACAGCAATTAAAACTACGGCATCAGCAACTGGTATTTTGTTTAAAATACGAAAGCTACTCCAAGCAAAAGTGCCAATAACTACCATAAACATAACCCCAACTAAGGCAGCTAATGGAATTTGCTCAATTAATCCAGAACCAAATAGTACAAAACATAGTAGAGCTATAGCAGCAACTATTCCTGATAAACGACCTTTACCACCAGCGTTTACATTAATTAACGACTGGCCAATCATAGCACAGCCTCCCATACCACCAAATAAACCGTTTAAGATGTTTGCACCACCTTGAGCAACACATTCTTTATTTCCGCTACCTCTAGTTTCTGTAATTTCATCTACTAAGTTTAAAGTCATTAAAGATTCTATTAAACCAACAGCGGCCAATAAAAATGCAGTAGAGATAATTAGACCCCAATGACCATTAAGTGTGTTGAAGAAGCCAAATATTTGACCTTGAAAAGTTGGTAAACCTCCTTCTAGGCCAGTTCCTCCACCATCAGTGATAAATGTACCTACTGTGCTAACATCAACTTTTCCGAATATGGTAATACAAGCCACCACAACTATCGCAGTTAATGCAGCAGGTATTTTTTTAGTGATTTTTGGCAACACAAACATAATTAACATGGTTAATCCAACCAACCCAAGCATTATCCAGCTTTCGGTACTTTGAGCAAAATTAGACAGCCAAGCAATAGGAGAGTCATTAAACGAAATACCACCTTTTATAGGGAATAAGCCTAATTGAGATAAGAAAATAACAATAGCTAAGCCATTTACAAAACCCATCATAACAGGGTGGGGGATTAATCTTACAAATTTACCTAGCTTTAAAACTCCAGCTAAAATTTGAATTGCTCCAACAAATAAAAGTGTAATAAATAGCCACTGTAAACCTAAGTTTTCAATAGGGATATCTAAAGCCATACCAACTTGGTTTCCTTGCTGTATCATATGTACCATCACAACTGCCATTGCTCCGGTAGCACCAGAAATCATCCCTGGTCTTCCACCAAAAATAGCGGTAACAATCCCCATCATAAAAGCACCATACAAACCAACCAAAGGATCAACCCCTGCAACAAAGGCAAAGGCCACTGCCTCTGGAACCAATGCAAGCGCAACAGTTAAACCAGATAAAATATCGTTTTTAGGATTCTCTGTAAAGTTTCTGATGATTTTTCGCATGCCTTTCCCTTAATTTTTAGAAGCGGCAAAGATATACTTTTTGATGGGAGAGGAAAATAAAAAATATGAACCCTTTAAATTGCTTCAATGGCTCTAAGTAAATCCTTACATTTGCAGCCTCAAAAAAAATACTATTATGATAGCAGCACACAATGTATCGTTACAATACGGAAAAAGAGTTTTATTTGATGATGTAAACATAAAGTTTACCGAAGGGAATTGTTACGG
>CBDUPT010000165.1:0-6301 GCA_965369165.1 uncultured Flavobacteriales bacterium
AACCCTAAAATTATAATAAAATGGAAGTAAAAAAAATAGCTATTGGTAGTGATCATGCGGGGTTTGATTTAAAAGAGAGTGTTATTAAACACCTTAAAAATAAAGGCGTTGAAGTAAAAGATTTTGGTCCTTTTAATGATGATAGAGCAGATTATCCAGATTATGCTCATCCGGTTGCAAACGCAGTAACAAATAAGGAAGTTGACTTGGGCATTTTAATCTGTGGAAGTGGAAATGGTATAAATATGACTGCTAATAAACACCAAGAAATTAGATCAGCTTTATGTTGGCAAGTTGATATTGCCGAAATGGCTCGATTACATAATGATGCAAATATTATTGCTTTACCAGCTAGATACATTTCTGAAGAATTAGCTTTAGAATGTGTTGATATATTTATTTCTACCGATTTTGAAGGAGGAAGACATGAGGGAAGAGTAGCTAAAATAAGCTGTTAATAACCCCAATTATATTTTTGTAGTTTTGCAAAGCCCTTAAAATAAAAGGAATGCAATTTGAATTAACCAAAAAATTTTTAGAAGAGCTTAATGTTGCTGTTAGTGAAAAAGCTCAACAAAAAGTTAATGAACTCATTGATGGGCTTCATGCGGTTGATATTGCTGAAATTTTAGATGAACAATCTACCGAAGAAGCAAAAGCTTTTTATTTTTTATTACCAGAAGAGTTAAGTGCTGATGCATTAATTGAACTTGATGAAGACATAAGAGAAAGGTTTTTAAAAGAAATTTCTTCTGAAGATATAGCTGAAAAAATTATTGACAATCTTGATACTGATGATGCTGCCGATTTAATAGGCGAATTATCTGAAGAAAAGCAGGACGAAGTAATTTCTCACATTGAAGACTTAGAGCACGCAAGTGATATTATAGACTTATTACTTTATGATGAAGATACTGCGGGTGGTTTAATGGCTAAAGAGCTTGTAAAAGTAAAAATTGACTGGGATGTTGCCACTTGTATTAAAGAAATAAGAGCTCAAGCAGAAGAGGTTGAAAAAATGTATACCGTTTATGTGGTGGATGATAATAATATTTTACAAGGAAGAATTTCATTAAAAAAATTGTTGCTAGCGTCAGATAACAAAAAAGTAAAAGACGTTTATAATGATGAGGTTATTTTAGTAAAAGTTGATGCAGAAGGAGAAGAAGTTGCTCAAAAAATGGACAAGTATGACTTGGTTGTTATACCTGTTATAGATGAAATAGGGAGGTTGTTAGGAAGAATTACCATTGATGATGTGGTAGACTTTATGCGAGAAGAGTCTGATAAAGATTATCAAATGGCCTCAGGTATTTCTGAAAATGTAGAATCTTCAGATAGTGCTTGGGTGTTAACTAGAGCAAGACTCCCTTGGTTATTAATAGGTTTGTTTGGAGGAATTTTAGGAGCACAAGTTATAGAGGCTTATGAAGGACAAATACAAATACACCCAGAAATGGCCTTTTTTATTCCTTTAATTGCTGCAATGGCAGGTAATGTTGGAGTACAATCTTCAGCAATTGTGGTGCAGGGCTTGGCTAACAACTCTTTAGGACTTGATGGAATAGGTAAAAAATTATTTAAAGAATTGTTAGTGGGATTAATAAATGGAGCTGTTTTAGGAACATTAATTTTTGCCTATAACTACTTTTTTGCTGGAGACTTAACACTGAGCATTATTGTGAGTACAGCTCTTGTTTCAGTTATTGTATTTGCAGCAATATTTGGAACACTTGTTCCTTTAGTATTAGATAAATATAAAATAGACCCAGCACTTGCAACAGGGCCATTTATAACAACTGTTAACGATGTTTTTGGTTTATTTTTATACCTTTTTATAGGGTATTTAATGTATGCTGTTTAATCATGAAAAAAGTTCTTTTTGTAGATGAGGTTCATCCTATTTTAGAAGATAGGTTAACAGCTCTTGGCTATGTTTGCGAACACGATTATAAGTCAGACAAGGAAAGTATTGAAAAAAGCATTTCAAATTATTTTGGGTTGGTAATCAGAAGTCGTTTTCCGATAGACCAACTGTTTTTAGATAAGGCTACCAATTTAAAATTTATTGCAAGATCAGGAGCAGGGCTAGAAAACATTAATGTTGCTTTCGCAGAAGGAAATGGAGTTAAAGTTTTTAACTCTCCCGAGGGAAATATGGATGCTGTTGGAGAGCATGTGATAGGAATGTTATTAATGTTGTTTAACCAACTCAAAAAAGGAGATGCAGAAGTAAGAAAAGGCGTTTGGGATAGAGAAGGTAATAGAGGGTTGGAACTTTCGGGCAAAACGGTTGGAATTGTTGGTTATGGAAACATGGGTAGTGCTTTAGCAAAAAAATTACAAGGATTTGATTGTAATGTAATAGCACACGATAAATACAAAAATAACTTTTCAAGCAACATCGTTAAAGAAGTTGATTTGCCAACACTTTTTAAAGAAACAGATATTTTAAGCATACACCTGCCACTATCTGAAGAAACTCACCACTATGTAAACAAGAGTTTTATTAATCAATTTGATAAGCCTATATATATTATAAATACTGCAAGAGGTAACAATATTTGTTTGTCAGATTTAGTAGAAGTATTAAAAAATAAAAAAGTATTGGGAGCTTGCTTAGATGTTTTAGAGTATGAAACCAAGTCTTTTGAAACGATAAATAGCGACAACCTTCCAACAGATTTTCAATATTTAGCTAATGCACAAAATGTAATATTAAGCCCCCATGTTGCTGGTTGGACTCAAGAATCTTACATTAAACTATCTAGCTTTTTGGCTGAAAAAATTAAAAAAGAGTTTCTCTAACATTTTATTTAATATAGGGAAGGGCGCAACATCTCTTTCTTTAAAAAAATTGTGAATTAAAATCAATACTTACCTTTATAGCATTATGTTTAATGAATTAGATGTTTGGAAATTATTGGCTGGCTTAGGAGTTTTCCTTTTCGGTATGTTTTTGTTAGAAGAATCTATCAAGGGTTTGGCGGGAAGGTCTTTCAAAAAATTTATTAAAGACCATACTTCAAATCGTATTAAAGCCATTTTTGCTGGAGCTTTTGCCACATCAATTTTACAAAGCAGCTCGGCTGTTGGTTTAATGGTGTTGGCGTTTGTTGGTGCAGGTGTTATGATGATGGAAAACGCCATTGGGGTTATCATTGGATCTAACATAGGTACCACTTTTACAGCTTGGATTGTAGCAACATTAGGTTTTAAGCTTGATATTGAAGCTTTTTCGTTACCCCTTATTGGCATAGGGGGTTTAATGACTATTTTGTTGGGAAAATCAGTAAAATACTCACACCTAAGTAAGTTGTTGGTTGGTTTTGGGTTCCTATTTATGGGATTAGATTACATGAAAAATAGTGTAACAGACTTTACCAACCACATAGACATTACTAATTTACCACATTATGGTCTTTTGGTTTATGCATTGTTTGGTCTGGTAACTACAGCAATAATGCAAAGTAGTTCTGCAAGTATAGCTATTGTTTTAACTGCACTTAATGCCGGAGTTATCGATTTTGAAGCTTCTGCGGCAATGATAATTGGAGCAAATGTAGGAACAACAGCAACTATTTTAATTGGAGGAATTGGTGCTACACAAATGAAAAAAAGAGTAGCTTTTAGCCATTTAATATTCAATTTAATTACCGCTATTATAGGTCTGATATTAATTGTTCCGCTATCTATGTTAGTAATAAAAATGGTAGGCGATAAGGATGCCGTAATAGGCGTGGCAATGTTTCATACATTGTTTAATGTAATGGGTGTTGTTTTGTTTTTCCCTTTTATTGGAGTTTACTCTAAGGGGTTAATGAAATTATTTCCTAACAAGAAATTGCAATTAACACACTACATACACAATCTAACCGCTGAAGTTCCAGAGGCTGCCGCAACAGGGATTCAAAAGGAGGTAATACACTTAATTTATGACACTTTAAGATTTAATTTATCTATATTGGGAATAGACCAACAACTTGTTTTTACTCAAAAACAAGATAGCTCCAAAAAAAGAACGACAGAAGAAAATTATGAAAATCTAAAATTATTACAAGCAGAAATTTTCACGTTTGCATCAAGGGTTCAGTCAGGAGAATTAGAAGAAACGGAAACAATAAAATTAAATAGATATTTACACGCTGCTCGAATGGGAATGCATTCTGCAAAATCAATGAAGGATATTAAACATAACTTTGAAGAGTTTGGCAATGATGACAATGAATATATTTATAATCAAAATTTAGGGTTTAGAAAACGATTAATACAGTTGTATTTAAGGGTGGTTTTGGTGTTAGAAGAAGATGCTCATGAAGATATTGCTGGTGAAATGGCAAAATTGTTAAAACAGATTAATAAAGAAGATAGGGAGTTGGTTGCTTCTGTTCAGCAAGTTGTTACCAATAAATCTATTGGTGACATACAAGTTTCAGAAATGTTAATGGTAAATAGGGTGTTTATTCAGTCCTCACGACAAGTGCTAACCTCTATTAGGGAGGTCTTGTTAACTGAGCATGAAATTGCAATGTTCGATAGTATGACAGAGTCAGAAATGAATTAGGTAGGAGAAAAAATAAAAGAGAGTTTGGGTGTCTTATTTAATAGTTTAAGACCCAAGCTTTATTGTTGTGAGTTTTGGCCTCTGCTAAAAATTGTACAGCTTCTTTTCTAGTTGCAAAACTACTGTAGCTTACAGTCCATAACCCTTTGCGTTTGCCAACAATATTGGCTTCAAAACCTTCTTTTTTAAGACGTCTTACCATTTTTTTAGCATTTACTTTGCTACTAAAACAACCACCAACAATATGGTAATGTAATTCTTGTTTGCTTGTTGCTACATAGGTAGATTCTGCTTCAGCAACATTGTTGTCGTTAAGTTTTACCACATAATCAGCTTCGTTTATTTTAACTTCTAAATAAAGCTCATTAGCGCTAGCTAAAGCAATTTTATCTTTAATACTGTCATCTTTTTCATCAACTAAAACAGTGTTAAGCCTGTTTGTGTTGGGCTCATAAACAGCTTTTACATCAGGTGTAAACGGGTTGAGGTTTGCATAATTAATGTTACCACCCAAATCATACTTACTAGGTATCCATATAGCAAAAAATGCTAAAGGAATTGTAATTGCAGCAGCAACCATCCATTTTTTAGACGCTTTTTTTTCTTCGCCAGCAACAACTAAAGGAGCTGTTCTGTCTTTAAACTCTTTGGTAATTTTTTCTTCTAAAGTTACACGCTTAATAGGCTGTTTTTGGAAAACAGTTAATCCATAAGCGTCTAATAAAAAGTTAATGTTTTCAGCAGGCTCAAATTGTAAGCGGTTTTCAGCATCTAAAAAAAGCGTACCAACATCTTTTAATAAAACACGTTTTTTGTTTTTTAAATTAACATTAATGCTAGCAACCTCTTGCTCCATACGTTTGCATGCGTTTGGATAGCTAACACTTTCTTTTTGAGCGATATGGTTAGCCAACAAACCATCATTATTAACTAGGTTTCTATTAAAAGAAATGCTTTTTGATGGAGGATAAAAAGTGTTTTGAAGGTCGTTAATTTTCGCAGGCTGATAATTGGCAACAAAACCACCCAAAGCAGGAATAATAACACAATCGTGCTTGTAAAGTAATTCTGATATGTATGTGTCTAAAGCCATAAAATTTGCGGGTAGCGAAAGTATAAAAATAAGAAAAACTAACCCTACTTAAAAGTGATTTTTTTTAAATCTTCAGGCGTATCTATGGCAATTGCTTCAAACGAAGTTTCGGCAACTTTAATTTTATAGTTGTTTTCTAGCCAACGTAATTGCTCTAAACGTTCTTTAATTTCTAATGGGCTAGGGCTTAATTGACAAATTTCTTTTAAGATAGCCGATCTGTATCCATAAAGGCCGAGGTGTTTAAAATATTTTTGATGCTTAAGCCATTCGGCTTTTTCTATATTATTCAATAAAGGAATTGTTTCTCTACTAAACATTTTGGCAAAATTGTTTGAATCAATTTCTACTTTTGGGCGATTAGGGTTAAACAGCTCTTCGTTATCTTTTATTTCTTTAACTAACGTTGCTATGTCTGTTTTTTCATCATCAAAACAAGCACACAATTGATTAATTTGTTCGGGATTTATAAAGGGCTCGTCTCCTTGAATATTAATTACAATATCAAATTTTTGTGTAGATTTTTCTAATACTTCATTACATCTTTCTGTGCCGCTTTCGTGAGAGTAAGATGTCATAACAACGTTTCCCCCGAAACTTTTTACCTCATTAAATATGCGTTCGTCATCAGTAGCAACAACAAC
>CBDUPT010000166.1:0-6299 GCA_965369165.1 uncultured Flavobacteriales bacterium
CTTACACCAACTAATAAAAAAATTGAAAATGTTTTGATATGCGGATTGGGTGGCTCTGGTATAGGAGGAACCGTTGTTGCTCAAGTTGTTACTCAATTTGCCAAATACCCTATTACAGTAAATAAAGATTATAAAATACCAGCATTTGTTAATGAAAACACTTTAGTAATTGCCTGCTCTTATTCTGGTAATACCGAAGAAAGTTTAGAAATGTTAAAACAAGCTCAAGCAAAAAATTCAGAAATTTCCTGTATTACATCTGGAGGTAAGCTGCAAGAAATTGCTCAAACAAATAATTACAACCATATCATTATACCTGGTGGCCATCCACCAAGAGGTGCTTTTGGATTAGCTTTTCCTACTTTGTTTACTATGTTAAATCATTATGGAATAATTGAAAAAGATTTTACCTCGGAATTTGAAAACGCTATTTCAAATATTGACAAAGAGGAAGACAACATTATTAATGAAGCTAAAAGAGTATCGGAAAAATTATTTAACAAAATACCTGTAATATATGCTGATGCTAATTACGAAGGTGTTGCTGTTCGTTTTCGCCAACAGATTAATGAAAATAGTAAAATGTTGTGTTGGCACCATGTTATTCCTGAAATGAACCATAACGAATTGGTTGGTTGGAGAACAAAAAATGAAGACTTAGCTGTAGTTATTTTTAGAAATGATGATGATTATTACCGTACTCAAAAACGAATGGAAGTAAACAAAACTGTTTTTAATAAATACACATCAACTATTATAGAAATATACTCTAAAGGAAATTCTCAACTTGAAAGATCTCTTTATTTAATTCATCTAGGAGATTGGATTTCATTTTTATTATCTGAGAAAAACGGAGTAAATGTAGTTGAAGTTGATGTTATTACCCATCTAAAAAACGAGTTAGCTAAAATCTAATGCAAAAAGTACATTTTAAAGATTTAGGGTTAATTGATTATAAGGAAGCTTGGGACTACCAAGAAGAACTTTTCAAATATAATGTTGATGCTAAGATTGAAAACCGAAAAGCTGACAAACTGATTGCAGAAACAATTAGCCACCTAATCTTTTGTGAACACCCACACGTCTATACGTTAGGCAAAAGTGGAGATGAAAGTCACTTACTACTTTCTGAAGCATTATTAAAACAGAAAGGCGCTACTTATTATAAAATTAATAGAGGTGGTGACATTACTTATCACGGTCCTGGGCAAATTGTTGGGTACCCTATTTTAGATTTAGATTTCTTTTTTACAGACATCCACAAGTATCTTCGATTTTTAGAAGAAATGATTATTTTAACTTTAGCTGAATATGGAATTGAAGCGGGAAGGTATGAAGGCTATACAGGTGTTTGGTTAGATGCTGAAAACCCTTTGAAAGCACGTAAAATCTGCGCTATGGGTGTACGTTGTAGTAGATGGGTTACAATGCATGGCTTTGCATTTAACATTAATGCTGATTTAGATTACTTTAACAACATTGTACCTTGTGGTATTACTGACAAACAGGTTACTTCTCTAGAAAAGGAACTAAATAAAAAAATTGACGTAAACGAAGTGAAAGAAAAACTAAAAAAACACTTCGTTCAGCTTTTTGAAGCTGAATTGGTTTAGCCCAATTTACTTTATGAAATTTTTAAAACGTTTTCTCCTTACCTTAATTATTATAATTACAATAGCTTCACTATTAGCTATTATTTCTGGTCATTCTCATTTATTTAAAGCAATTAGCACAACTTATTTACAAGGAAGAACTGGGCCTAGTATTGATGACTTTCAATATTTCGAAAACAGAGAAGTACTATCTTCCAACTATCAACCTTGGGAATTATCAAAAAAATACAATCAATACCAAAACAAAAAACTTCATCAAGAAATTGAAAAAAATAGACCTGCTGCATTTGTAATTATAAAAGACAATCAACTTGCTTACGAAGAATATTGGGATGAATATGATGAAGATTCACAAACCAATTCCTTTTCTATGGCAAAAAGCTACATTGGATTATTAACTGGTATTGCCATTCAAGAAGGTAAAATAAGTAGTATAAATGATCCTGTTGGAAATTATTTACCCCAATATAAAGACAACCCAGAACTGACAATAAAAGATTTGCTTACTATGAGCTCTGGAATTGATTTTGACGAAAGCTACAACAGCCCCTTTGGACATATGGCTAAAGCGTATTATGGTACTGATTTAAAAAAATTAAATAAAGATTATAAAGTAACTTCTACACCTGGTAAAGAATGGACTTACTTAGGTGGAAACACTATTATTTTAGGGTTTATCCTTGAAAAGGTTACAGGACAATCTATATCGGAATACTTTAGTGATAAAATTTGGAAAAAAATAGGCGCAAAAAACAATGCTTTATGGACATTAGACAAAGAAGGTGGAACTGAAAAAGCTTATTGTTGTTTCTATTCAAACGCAAGAGATTATGCTAAAATTGGTCAATTATTATTAAATCATGGCCTTTGGAATAATGAAAGAATTATATCAGAAAGCTACCTTAATGAAGCAACTTGTCCAGCCTACTATTTAAAATCGAATGGCAAGCCTGTAGACTTTTATGGATATCAAATATGGACAGCTTATTATAAGGATTTAGACATCTATTTTTTTAGAGGAATTTTAGGGCAGTACACTATAATGATTCCAGAAAAAAACATTGTTATCGTGCGTTTAGGTCACGAACGTTCTAAAAAATTTATAAACGGAAATCCTAGTGATTTCTATACTTATATTGATTTTGCTTTAGGCATCTAAATTTCAAACCCTACTAATTTTAAATCTTGCCAAAAATTTGGGTAAGATTTTTTAACCACTTCAGGATTCTCTATTTTAATTGGGGTTAATAAACCTAATGGAGCAAACGCCATCGCCATTCTATGGTCATTATAAGTTCTTATAAGTGTATTTTTAATCTCAAAATTATTAATTGGATTTACTATTAAATCATCTCCATCTACTTCAATATTGAACCCTAGTTTATTTAACTCATCTTGTAAAGCTGTAATCCTATCTGTTTCTTTTATTCTTAAAGTCTTTAAACCTGTTAATTTTGTTTTCAAGTTTAAAACTGCACAAGTTACAGCAACAGTTTGTGCTAAATCTGGGCAATTAATAAAATCTATCAATAAGTCAACACTTTGAAAATCAATATTTTTTGATTTGGTTAACCTTACTCCCTCATCTATAAACTCAGTGATTACACCAAATTTTCTATAAATATTAACTACTTCTGAATCTCCTTGTAAATTATCTTTTTTCAATCCATAAAGTATTATTTCAGTCTCATCTTTAGCTATAGCTACCATACTATACCAATAAGAAGCAGCACTCCAATCAGCTTCAACAATAAAATCTTTTGCTTTATATTTTCCCGAGCTAACAATAATTGAATCATTATTCCATTTTACATTAACACCAAAATATTGCATCATATTAATGGTCATATCGATATATGGTTTTGAAATAATTTCTCCTTCAAATTTAATATGCAAGCCATGTTTTAATTTTGGCGCAATCATTAGTAATGCTGAAACATACTGACTACTAACACTACCATCTAACAGAACTTTATCGCCATTCAAATTAGCTTTATTAATTATTAATGGTGGATAGCCGACTTGTTCTGCATAACTGATTTGAGCTCCTAAATCATTTAAAGCATTAACCAATATTTTTATTGGACGTTCTTTCATCCTCTTATCACCAGTTAACACAAAATCTTTATTTTGTATAGTAAGGTAAGCAGTCATAAATCGCATAACAGCACCTGATATTCCAGATGACAACTCAATATTATCAGATTGTAATAATCCTTGTAAAATTCGAGTATCTTCTGCTTCTGCTAAGTTTGTTATCTCAAATTCACCCTCGCACAAAGCTTGAATAATAAGAGCTCTGTTGCTTTCACTTTTAGAAGCAGTTAAGGTAATTTCTCCAGTTAGTTTTTTTGATTGATGAGAAAGAACAAGCATTAGCCAATTAATGATTTATAATAGTCTAACGATTCTTTTATAGTCTTAACCTCAGCATTTTGGTTAATTTTTGCTTCTCCGATTTTAGTTAGTAATGAAAAGTTAATCTGATTATTTTCGTTCTTCTTATCGTTTCCCATCAATTCTAACAACTCATCATAACTTACATTATCTATTCTAAATGGAGAATAAAAATTTAGTATAGTGTGTGCTATTTCTTCTAATTCATTTACAGTTAATCCAGTATTTTTATACGAAATATAGCTTTCACAAATCATACCTATAGCAATTGCTTCTCCATGTAACAAAGGTAACCCATCACTGTTTAAAGCAAAACTCTCAACAGCATGACCAATAGTATGTCCAAAATTTAATAGTTTTCGTTGATTTTTTTCGTTGGGATCAGTTAACACTATATTATTTTTAATCTGAACCGATTTAGAAATCAAACTTTCCCATTGACTAGCATCAGATAACATTCCTTCTTTTAGGTAATTCCAATAATCTTTGTCAGAAATTAAAGCATGTTTTAATGCTTCAGCATAACCAGAAAGCATTTGTTTTTTATCTAATGTTTTTAAAAAATTAGGATTGATATAAACTCCTTTAGGTTCATTAAAAACACCTACCATGTTTTTCAAATCTTCTAAATCAACACCAACTTTCCCTCCCACAGAAGCATCTATTTGAGCCAGTAATGTAGTAGGAATATTTATAAAATCAATACCTCTTTTATAGGTTGATGCAATAAACCCTCCCATATCTGTAATAACTCCTCCTCCCAAATTAATCAGCAAACTATTTCGATCAGCTTTGTAATCAGACAATGTACTCCATATTTGATAACAGATATCTATTGTTTTATTTTCCTCACCACTATTAATTTCAATAATCTCAGCATCCTGCAATAATTCTACATTAGTAATTAATTCTGTAATACAATGTTGTAAAGTGTTTTCATCAACCAGGATAAAAATTTTACTATAATCAGAAGATAATAGTTGAGCATTTAAGCTAAAAAGCACTTCACTCCCTATAAACACCTCTGATTTTGTTGTTTTAACTTGTATCATTTTTAGCAATGCTATTTAGCTCGATTAATAATCTGTAAAAATAGCTTATTTATGATGGAGTAAAATCATATTTTGTACTAATTTAGTTTGATATTTTTGGCTTACAATTAATATAATGGATTTTAATAATACTGAAATAGCTTTTGCTAAGATGAGTAGCAAAGATTTAAAGCGAAGTTATTGGCTTTTTAAAATTATTGGATGGAACTGGCTGATTAAATTAGGCCCTGTTATGCTAAAGATCTTTATGCCTCTTTGGTTTCCCATACCCATTATTAAAGCAACCATTTTTAAACAATTTTGTGGTGGAGAAAGCATTAACGATTGCGAGGACACAATAGAAAGGTTAAGTAATCAAAATGTTAAAACCATCCTAGATTATTCCGTTGAAGGAATAGAAGAAGAAACTACTTTTGATGCAAATGTAAAAGAAGCTATTGCTGCAATTAACAAAGCAAAAACAAATTCCAACATTCCTTTTTCTGTTTTTAAACCTACCGGTTTTGCAAGATTTGATTTACTTCAAAAAATTAACAGTAACAAACCTTTAACTGAAAATGAAAAGTTAGAATTTAAGCGTGCAAAAAATAGAATTGATAAAATTTGTGCTGAAGCTCACAAAGCAGATGTGCCAATTTTTATTGATGCTGAGGAAACGTGGATACAAAATCCAATTGATGATATAGCTTTAGAGATGATGCGTAAATACAATCAGCAAAAAGCAATTATTTATAATACAGCTCAAATGTATCGCTGGGATAGATTAGCATATTTAAAAGAACTAAAAACTATTGGTGACAACAAGGATTTTTATGTTGGATTAAAATTAGTAAGAGGTGCTTATATAGAGAAAGAGAGGGAAAGAGCAAAAAAAATAGGGTACAAAGATCCAATGCAAAAAACTAAAGAAGCTACCGATAAAGATTTTAATTTAGGAATTAGATATTGTGTTGAAAATATCAATAGAATAGCATTATGTTGTGCTTCTCATAATGAGGAAAGTAATCTGTTGTTAATTGACTTAATGAAAAAGCACAATATAGCTATTAACGATAACAGAATTTATTTTGCACAACTTTTAGGTATGAGTGACCATATTAGTATGAATATGAGTAAAGAAAATTACAATATAGCTAAATATGTTCCTTATGGCCCTGTTAAAGATGTTACACCGTATTTAATTCGAAGAGCCCAAGAAAATACTTCAGTTAAAGGACAAACTGGTCGAGAATTATCT
>CBDUPT010000167.1:0-6164 GCA_965369165.1 uncultured Flavobacteriales bacterium
AATTGAATTATTTAAAAGTGTTGCTAAATCGGAATTGTTTACCAGACAAGACTACCTAAGAAACTTTAAAGACATATCTCCTGCCACAGCTAGTAGAGACTTAAAAGAAGCTGTAGAGAATGGTGTTTTAGAAAAACAAGGCGATAAAAGAACAACAAAATACGTGTACAAATAAAGTTAAATGAAGCCTATTCTATTTTCTTTCCCTTATAAAATGTAGACCAATAAGGTCTAGAATACAATTTCTCAATACTAATTTTTCCATTTTCAAACAGATAACCTTCAATTCCTCCTGCAAAATTTGATCCTTCAATAAAATAACCATTCTTATCTAGACTTGGGAAAAAAGTCTCTTTATCTAATTTTATAAATATTTTATCGTGATACGATTTTGATAAAGTAATTTCTGCCCGAACACTTCCTTCTGTTATAACTTCACACCCAGCGTAACTACTATCTATACAACCCAATCTATTCTCATGAGTATATGTTAAATCATACTCACCAATATACTTTACACGATAATCAAAAGGTTGTTTATCACAAGAAACAGTAATTAGTGACATAAATATTATAGCTATTAATAGTCTCATTAAAAATTATATTTAATTTGAAGTCCACTCCAGTGCAAAACGTAAAGTCCTGAATAATTTGTTTCCTTATTTATCATAAAATAATATTTAGGCAAAACCGTTACTCTCTTGGATAAATTTATTTTCAACCCACAACTTAATGAGTTTACTAAAAAATAATTGTCAAAAAAATCGATATCTACCCCTTGAGTAAATGAATACCCCAAAACCGGCTCGAAGTTTTTTCTATTATAAACGACATCAAACCTTAATGTATAAGACAAGTTTGTATATTCTAAATTATCAACAAACTCCTCAAAATCAGCATTATGAAAAACTTGTGAATTTTTATATCCCAAGCCTATTCCTCCAACTAACAACAGCCTCTTTTGTGAATTTAATTGCCTATCATAATTTAATGAAAAATGCCCAGAAGCACCTCCTATTTCAACAAAAACAGAATTTCTTAAATTTTGAATATCCAAAGAATCTTTATCCTTTTGAGCATTAGAACAAAGAGGTAATAAAAAAAATAGAATTATAGAGAACTTCTTTCTCATCTAACCAAAGATAAGAAAAATACAATAATGTAATTATAGTGTATTAAGCCACTTTCAGGCTACTAATCTTAGATTTATTAAATTTTGCCTTAGCGTAACGCAAAGTAATTTTATGTTCTTTTTTACCTTCATCAGATGGTAAATCGTACATGGCATCTAACATAATCGCTTCACAAATAGAACGCAATCCTCTTGCTCCTAATTTGTATTCCATTGCTTTTTCTACAATAAAATCAAACACACCTTTATCAAAAGAAATTTTGATATTATCTAACTCAAACAACCTTACGTATTGTTTAATAATTGAGTTTTTAGGCTCTGTTAAAATTCTTCTAAGCGCTTCTTCATCTAAAGGGTTTAAATGCGTTAAAACTGGTAAACGGCCAATTAATTCTGGTATTAAACCAAATGCTTTTACATCTTGAGGAGCAACATATTGCAACATGTTGTTTTCATCTAACGCTTCTTTTTCTGCAGATTTAAAACCTATCGCTTGTGTTTGTAAACGGTTAGCAATTTTACGGGTAATTCCATCAAATGCTCCACCACAAATAAATAAGATGTTCTTAGTGTTTACTTGTACCATTTTAGCATCAGGATGCTTTCTTCCACCTTCTGGTGCTACGTTAATAATAGAATCTTCTAACAACTTTAATAAGGCTTGTTGTGTTCCTTCTTTAATGTCTCTTGTTATAGATGGGTTATCTCCTTTACGAGAAATTTTATCTACTTCATCAATAAAAACGATACCTCTTTCGGTAGCTTCTACATTGTAATTAGACGCTTGTAATAAACGCGTAATTATACTTTCTACATCTTCACCAACATAACCTGCTTCGGTAAAAACAGTTGCATCAGCAATACAAAAAGGTACATGTAATATTTTAGCAATGGTTCTTGCCAATAAGGTTTTACCTGTTCCTGTTTCTCCAACCATTAAAATATTTGATTTTTCAATCTCAACTTCTTCGGTTGCATCTTTTACCTGTAACAACCTTTTATAGTGATTATAAACAGCTACGGATAATACTTTTTTAGCTTCTTCTTGCCCAATAATATACTCATCTAAATGAGCTTTAATTTCTTTGGGTTTCAACAATTGAATTTGGTCTTCCAAATCTTTGTTAGATTTATCAGAAACTTCTTCTTTAACAATGTTTTGTGCTTGAGAAATACAATGATTACAGATATGGCCAGTTACACCAGCTATCATTACATCTACTTCATTTTTCTTTCGTCCACAAAAGGAACATTTTACTTGTTGATCTTCCATGGTGCAAAGATAACTAATTAGATAATGTGATAATTAGATAATGAAGTAATTATTAATTACCACATTAACCAATCATCTAATCAATTATGCTGAAACTAAGTTTTTACTCTTAACAATGTTCTCTATAAAGTTATCGAACAAGTATCTTGAATCATGTGGTCCGGGTGATGCTTCTGGGTGATATTGAACAGAGAAGATTGCTCTATCATTCATTTTCATTCCTGCCAAAGTATCATCGTTTAAGTGTTTGTGTGTTACCGTAATGTTTGGGTTACTTTCTGCCGAAGCAGTATCCACAACAAAACCATGGTTTTGAGAAGTAACCTCTCCTTTACCTGTTTCTAAATTCATCACTGGATGGTTACAACCTCTATGTCCGTTAAACATTTTTATAGTTGATAATCCATTTGCTAAAGCTAGTAATTGGTGTCCTAAACAGATTCCAAAAACAGGCAAGCCAGCTTCTGTAATTTGTTTTACTGTTTCTATTTGAGCATTCATCACAGATGGATCTCCAGGTCCGTTAGAAAGCATTATTCCATCAGGATTCCATGCTTTAATATCTTCTAAAGTAGCATCCATTGGAAATACCTTTAAGTAACATCCTCTTTCTGCTAAACATCTTAAAATGTTTTTCTTTACACCAAAATCAAATACAGCTACTTTATGTGTTGCAGATTCATCACCAACAAAATAAGCTTCCTTTGTACAAACTTTTGATGATAACTCTAACCCTTCCATTGAAGGAACTTTTGCTAATTGTTGTTTTAAATCTTCTTCGTTAAAGTTCTCAGAAGAAATAATACAATTCATTGCTCCTTTATCTCTGATATGGCGAACTAACATACGTGTATCAATATCAGAAATCGCTACAATTTTATGTTCTTCAAAATAATCTTGTAATGATTTGTCTGCTCCTTCTCTAGAAAACATATCAGAAAACTTTTTACAAACTAAGCCTGATATTTTTACGCTATCAGATTCTATTTCTTTTAAAGAAGTTCCATAATTACCGATATGCGAAGTAGTCATTGTAACTACTTGGCCATAATAAGAAGGGTCAGTAAAAATTTCTTGATAACCAGTCATTCCAGTATTAAAACAAATCTCACCAGTTGTTGTACCAACCAGTCCAGCTGCTTTACCATACATTACAGTACCATCTTCTAAAATTAAAATTGCTTTGTTTTCTTCGTTTGCCATTGTATGCTTTTTTTTATTCGTCTATTCTACTTTAACACACCCCGCTCTTTCGAGCACCCCTCTCAAGAGGGGAATAAATGGTATAAAAAAAGGATAGAGTAAAATTACTCTATCCTTTCGTATTTTTCTAAAAAAGTTATCAAACGTTACTCTTCCTTTTTATCGTCTTTATCGTCTGCTTTTTTTTCTTCTTTCTTCGCTTCAGCTTTTGGCTCTTCTGCCTTAGGCTCTTCAACTTTTTCAGCTACTTCTTCAACAACTTCTGCTTTTGTGTCAGCTTCAGTTGGTGCTGCTGTAGTTTCAGTTTTCTTAGCTCCTCCACCTCTTCTCTTTCTAGAAGATTTCTTCTTAGTATCTTTCAACATGTTCTCGTTGTAATCTACTAATTCTATAAAACACATTTGAGCATTATCTCCAATTCTAAAACCTGTTTTTAAAACTCTAGTGTAACCTCCAGGTCTGTCTGCTACTTTCGTAGAAATCTCTCTGAACAATTCTGTTACAGCATGCTTGTTTTTTAAATAACTAAAAACAACTCTTCTGTTATGTGTAGTATCAGTTTTAGATTTTGTAATTAAAGGCTCAATATATTTTTGTAATGCTTTACCTTTTGCTACAGTTGTATTAACTCTTTTATGTTCTATAAGAGAACAAGCCATATTAGCTAACATAGCTTTTCTATGTGGAGCTTTTCTGCTTAAGTGATTAAATTTCTTTCCGTGTCTCATTTTGTTCTTTTTTCAACTAGGCCTGCTATAGTACCTAGCTGTTGTTTATAATAAACTTTACCTTAATAGTTATACCCTCACAAGGATTTTGGGTTATAATTAACGGTTTTCATAAAATGAAAACCGTTAAATTAAATTTTACTCTTTATCTAGTTTATAAGCAGCTACATTCATTCCGAATGTTAACCCCTTATTTTCTACTAATTCATCTAACTCAGTTAACGATTTCTTACCAAAGTTTCTGAACTTCAATAAATCGTTTTTGTTAAATTGAACTAAATCACCTAAAGTATCAACATCAGCAGCTTTCAAGCAGTTTAATGCTCTTACTGATAAGTCCATATCAATTAATTTAGTTTTTAACAACTGTCTCATGTGTAATGAATCCTCATCAAAATCTTCAACAGCTGATTTCTCTTCTGTATCTAGAGTGATTCTCTCATCAGAGAATAACATGAAATGGTGAATTAATATTTTTGCAGCTTCAGTTAATGCATCTTTTGGATGAATTGAACCATCTGAAGTTATTTCGAAAACTAACTTTTCATAATCCGTTTTTTGACCAACTCTATAGTTTTCAATGTTGTATTTAACATTTTTAATTGGTGTATGAATTGAATCGATTGGAATAACTCCAATGTTAGCATCTTTGCTTTTGTTTTCTTCTGAAGGAACGTATCCTCTACCTTTACCAATAGTTAATTCTAACTGTAATTTAACAGAAGTTTCCATGTTACAAATAACATGATCAATATTCAATACTTGAAAAGCAGAAGTAAATTTACCGATGTCTCCAGCAGTTAATTTATCTTGACCACCAATAGTAACTAATAAAGTTTCTGAATTAGTATCTTCTATTTGTTGTTTAAATCTTACTTGTTTAAGATTTAAAATAATTTGGGTAACATCTTCAACCACTCCTTTAATTGTAGAAAACTCATGATCTACTCCTTCAATTTTCACTGAAGTAACAGCAAATCCCTCTAAAGAATTTAATAAAACTCTTCTTAAAGCATTTCCTACTGTAATACCGTATCCAGGTTCAAGTGGACGAAACTCAAAAGTACCGAAGTAGTCATCAGAGTTAATCATAATTACTTTATCCGGTTTTTGAAAATCTAATATTGCCATAATTTAATCTTTTTAAAAAATTATTATTTAGAGTAAAGCTCTACTATTAATTGTTCTTTAATGTTTTCTGGAATTTGAGTTCTTTCTGGAGTATTAATCATTCTTCCAGTCATTTGTGAACCATTCCACTCTAACCAATCAAATGTTGTTGGGTTAGCAGCTAAAGAAGAAGTAATTGCTTCTAATGATTTTGATTTTTCTCTTACACCAATTACATCACTTTCTTGCACTTGGTAAGAAGGTATGTTAAGGATTTTACCATTAACAGTAATATGTCTGTGTCCAACTAATTGTCTTGCACCACTTCTTGATGGAGAAATTCCTAAACGGTAAACGATATTATCTAAACGTGTTTCACACATTTGTAATAATACTTCACCAGTAATTCCTTTTTTACGAGACGCTGTTTTAAACAAGTTAGAGAATTGTTTTTCTAAAATACCATAAGTATATTTAGCTTTTTGCTTCTCTTGAAGTTGAATTCCGTATTCAGATTGCTTAGGTCTTCTTTTATTAGGACCGTGTTGTCCTGGACCATAATTTCTTTTTTCTAATGCTTTATCTGGGCCAAAAATTGGCTCTCTAAACCTTCTTGCAATTCTTGACTTTGGACCTGTATATCTTGCCATATCTTTTGTTATCTAATCTCTTGTTAAAAATTATATGCACATTATTTTCAGTACCAAAAACAGAGAGC
>CBDUPT010000168.1:0-6052 GCA_965369165.1 uncultured Flavobacteriales bacterium
AGGAGGATTGTTTAATGCTACAAGTAACTTGAGAATAAATGAATATTTATTAAACAATGCTTTAGGGGTAGAAATATTTCCAACATTATTTGGGTCTGTAAAGATTGAAAAGGATGTAAGTAGAAAGGAAACTAAAAACAAAAGATTCCTATTTATAAAATATAAATTAAAACAAAGAGCACGAAACCTTGCGTTTAGATTAAACGTGGGATTATTAAACTCTAATTATAGAAACGGTTATAGTTATTTAAGTCAATCAGAGATTACACCATTTCATTAAAAAATAAAAACGCCATACAACTTTCATATTTATGGGATGCTTACAAATCTGGCGAACAATTCGACAAATTTGAAATGGCTCATCACACACTAAAAATAACTCTTTTGTTTAACACTAATAATAAATAAAACCATGAAAAAATTATTTATAATATTAATAGTTACACCCTTTCTTATATCTTGTGAGAAAACATTTTTTGAAGAAAATTTAGAATCTACCGACCCTTACACCAACCTTGAATATCTTTGGAAAGAGTGTGACGAAAAGTATTCTTATTTTGATTTAAAAAACATAAACTGGAATTCAAAAAAAGCTGAATACAATGCAAAATTATACTATGGAATGTCTGACGATTCTCTTTTCAATGTGTTAGGCGGAATGTTATCGGAATTAAAAGATGGACATGTTAATTTAGTCTCTAATTTCAATCTTTCCTTTTTTAATATAACGCATTTAGGTCCAAGTAATTTTAATTGGAGAGTAATAGAGGATAACTATTTGCCTCCTAACTACTATAATTCTGGACCATTTACGCATGATTTTATATCCAACAATGAAATAGGCTATATTCGTTTTTCTTCATTTACAGGAACTGTTGACGATAATAATTTAGACTTTATACTAAATAGGTATAAAAACACTAAAGGTCTTATTTTAGATTTAAGGCAAAATGGTGGAGGTGCTGTTGTTGATGTTTTTAATATTTTAAGTCGGTTTATAGATAAAACAACTTTAGTTTATTACTCAAAAATTAAAAATGGATCTAACCATAACGATTTTTCACCTGCTGAACCAGTCTATGTTTCACCCCACAATGGAATACGTTATACTAAAAAAGTTACCGTTTTAATTGATAGAGGAACTTATAGTGCTGCTTCATTTACATCTTTAGCAACAAAAGCAATTTCAAATTTAACCCTTATTGGTGATACAACCGGAGGAGGTTTAGGCTTACCTAACGGTGGGCAACTACCTAATGGTTGGAGATATAGGTTTTCAATAACTCAAGCATTAACTTTAGACCAAAAACCTGACTATGAAAATGGTGTGCCACCTGATATTCATGCCCTTTTTAATTGGAATGACTTATCTAAAGATGAAGTTATAGACAGAGCTATTCAGGAATTACAATAACTTTTTCCAAGTAATATAATTCAATTATGAGTTAACAAACTATTTTTTTATCTTTCGCAATTAATTATTGTTTTTTAATTGCAAATGACATCCAACAAGTCTATAGTTGTTCTTCCTTTTGTGAATATGAATAATGATGCTGAAAATGAATTTTTTAGCGATGGAATTACAGAGGAAATAATTAATGCTCTTACTAAGGTAAAAGGGTTAAAAGTAATAGCAAGAACATCTTCTTTTGCTTTTAAGGGAAAAAATGTAGATGTAAGAAAAATAGGAGATCAACTTGGTGTTACAAGTATTCTTGAGGGAAGTATTAGAAGGGTTGAAAATAACATAAGAATTACTGCTCAATTAATTAATGCTGAAGAAGGTTCTCATTATTGGTCGAAAAAGTTTGATAGAGAATTAAAAGATGTTTTTAAACTTCAAGATGAAATTAGTTTACTTATCGCAAACCAAATACGTGAAAATTTCGGTCACTTAGAAATTCAAGATCACTTAGTAAGTGAATCAACTAATAATATAAGTGCATACGAATTATTTTTAAAAGGAAGGTATTATCAACTACAATGGACTCCTTATTCAATAAAAAAAGCTACAGAGTTCTATACTGAAGCTATTAACAAGGATAAAAATTTTGCAAGAGCATATTATGGAAATGTTCAATGTTTTGGATTGTTAGGCTCATGGAGATTTATGGATTACGAAGAAAGCATCGCAAAAGCATTAGAAAACTTTCGTGTGGCAAAAGAACTAGACAATCAAATTCCAGAATATCCTCTATCCTATGTTGGTAGAAGTTTTTGGGGTGAATGGGACTTTAAAACAGCATACAAGTTTATTCTACAAACTTTAAAAATGAACCCAAATCATTCTGACGGTATAGAAGCTATGGCTGAGCTTTATATAGCTCTAGGATTTTTTAAACAAGCAGAAAAGTATTCTAAAAAGCTTTTAGAAATAGATCCTTTGCATCCAAACAATCACTACACTTTAGCCCATATTTACTATTATCAGAAAGATTATAATAACGCACTCAACCACGTTAATGAAGCTTTGTTGTTAAGGCCAGATTTTGAATTGGGGAAACTTCTTCAGCTATTTTGTTTTATTTTCTTAAAAAGAAAAGATGCGTTTGATAATGCAAATAACAATAGTGACATAAATGATGTTTTAGATTTATTATATCATGCTGTAAATGATGATTTGTTTAAACTTCCTGAATATATGTTACTTAAATGGGACATGGGAGATCATGGAATTTCAAAATTAGAACCTATAGAGTTATTTATTTTAGCTAATAGTTCTCATAAAAAAAATGCCTTAAGTCTTTTAAAAAAATATGTTGCAGAAAAGAGAGGGCAAGTAATTAATTACAAACAAGACCCATTACTAGAACCTCTTAAAAGTTTTGATGAGTTTGAAACCCTTCATGTTTCTAACTTAAACACCGAAGATATAGTAGCAACTAATCAAGCTGAAGATAAGACTAAAAAAATAGATGAAGCTGAACTAAAAAAACTCAATCAAAAACTACTGACTTATTTTAACGAGGAACACCCCTACTTAAATGCTCAATTGAATTTAAATAGTTTAGCTGAAGCAATTGATATTCATCCTAATAAACTATCATATTTAATTAACGAACTTATGGGTATTAATTTTAATGAATTCGTTAACGAATATCGATTAATGTACTTCAAAAAAATTGCCTTATTACCGGAAAATAGCCATTTAACATTATTGGGCATAGCTTACGATAGCGGCTTTAACTCAAAAAGTGTGTTTAATTCCTTTTTTAAAAAATCAGAAGGAATTACTCCTAGTAAATGGCTAAAAAACAATCAAGATAGATAACCACTTCTTACTAACAAATTAGTCCTAAATTATAATCATAGACTATTCACTTTATTTAGTTTCTAAACTTTGCTTAATAATTAAAAAGCAATTTTTATGAAAACACAAAATAATAAACAAAGTCCAAGAATACTTCTTGCTGGAGCTACTGGATATTTAGGGAGTCATATTTTAAATACTCTTATTCATAAAGAAATTAAAACTAGAGTTATTGTTAGAACACCCAAACGTCTTAACAACATTAGTGATGATATAGAGGTTGTTCAAGCTCAGGTTACTAATCCTGAAACACTTAAAGATTGTTGTAAAGATATAGATGTTGTTATTTCTACAGTAGGAATTACTCGCCAAAAAGATGGGCTAACATATATGGATGTTGATTACCAAGCAAACATTAACCTACTAAATGAAGCTATAAAATCAGGAGTAAAAAAATTCATTTATGTCTCTGCAATTAATGGAGATAAACACAAGCATTTAAAAATCTTTGAAGCGAAAGAAATGTTTGTAGATGCCTTAAAAATATCAGGGTTAGAATACACTATAGTTCGCCCTAACGGTTTTTTTTCAGATATGAAAGATTTTTTAAATATGGCAAAATCTGGTAAAGTATATTTATTTGGAGATGGAAATCAAAAATTCAATCCCATTCATGGTGAAGATTTGGCAAAGGTATGTGTTGATTTAATTAATTCAAACCAAAAAGAAGTTACTGTTGGTGGCCCAGATATTCTATCATTAAACGAGATAAGCACACTTGCTTTAAGCTCATTAAAAAAGCCTATTAAAATAATACACTTGCCTGATTGGTTAAGAAGATTTACCATTTGGAGTTTAAGAACATTTACTAGTGTTAAGACTTATGGCCCGCTAGAGTTTTTCTTAACTCTTATGGCAAAAGACAATATTGCTCCCACAACTGGTAAATTTCATTTAAAAGATTTTTTTAATGAGGAATCAAACAAATTATAAACCCTACCATTCTTGATTATTAATCAAATAGATGATTACTTATTTTAAAAATAAAAAAAGAAAACAAAAAAGTATTGAGTTATACCACAAAATGCTTTACAACTTAAATGTTAAATATGAATTTGTTTCTATTGAAACTAGTTATGGAAACACTAACATTATAACTTGCGGAAATAAAGAACATCCTCCTTTACTTATGCTTCATGGACTTAATAGTTGTGCTCCAATTATTATGTCTCAATTAAAAGGCTTACTTCTAAAGTATAGGGTTTATGCTGTTGATATTTTAGGTAACCCTAACTTAAGCGATGAAAACAGATTAGATCTAAAAAATAATGATTACGGAAAATGGTTTTATGAAATTACTTCACGCTTAAATTTATTTAACACTATTATAGTTGGTGTTTCTTTTGGTGCTTGGGTTAGTTTAAAAAGTTTAGCCTTAGATAACAAAAGAATTTCTAAGGCTTATTTAATAAATCCTATGGGGATAATAGAAAATAATTTAATAAAGAAAATGCTTAAAGAATGGATTCCTTTAACGTTATTCAAACTAACAAAAAACGAAAAATTTGCTCAAAACTGGTTAAATAAAAACAATGTTGTTGCCAACACTTTTTTATTAAAGACTTATTACTATTATAACATCGACAAAAGATTTATACCTTCTCTTACAAACCAAGAAACTGAAAAAATTGACAAACCAATAACAATTATTATAACCAAAGACAGTCAGGGTTATTCAAGCAGTGATCTGGTTGATAAAGTGAAAAAATTATTCACAAAAATTGATATTCATATAGAAACCGATAATACAGGGGTACTATCTTATAAAAAAGAAAAACTAAACATAGAAAATTTAATAATAAATACTAAACTTAGATAAAATGAAACAGTTCTATTTATTTATAATGTTATGTGCACTAACCATCAATACTATTGGGCAAAAAAACATAGCACATAAAATTGAAAAAATATTTAATAAAGAAGTAAAAAAGAAAAATGTTCATAATGCATTTCTAAAAATTTATTCTCCTTCAAAAGATATTGACTTAACATATTTTTATGGCGTTAATAAAAGTAATGAGGAAGTTAATAGTGATACCCCTTTTTATACTGCAAGCATTGGCAAAACATTTACCGCTTTATCTATAGCAATACTGAAAGAAAAAGGAAAGTTAAATTTTAACGATAAAATAAACCTTTACTTACCTGATAGTAATACAAATCAGCTACATATTTATAAAGGAATAGATTATTCTGATTCGCTTACTATAGAACATTTACTTAATCACACCTCTGGCCTACCCGATTATTTTGAGGGAAAAACGACCGATGGAAGCCCCAATTTTATGGAATTAATTATTAGTCAACCTAATAAAACATGGACTCCTATAGAAATGATAAATTTCTCTAAAACTAAAATGCAACCTTTATTTAAACCTGGAAATGGTTTTAATTATACAGATACCGAATATATCTTGCTAGGTTTAATTATCGAATCAGTTAGTAAAACATCATTGTATGATTATTTTCAAGATAATATTTTTAGTCCATTGTCATTAAACAACACCTATCTGAACTTACACTCTCCCAACCAAAAATACAGAACAGCTATGGCAGAAATGTATGCTGGAGATGTTAAAGTAAGTGATTATAAAAGCTTGACAGCCGATTGGGCTGGTGGAGGAATAATATCCTCAACTGAGGATTTACTTAAATTCAATGCAGCTTTAATAACTGAAAAAATTATTACAAAAGAAACTTATAAGCAAATGCAAGGCTGGGTAAATGAAACTAAAGGAATGT
>CBDUPT010000169.1:0-6018 GCA_965369165.1 uncultured Flavobacteriales bacterium
AGTAGCAAATTGACATATAATAGAACTTGTTTCAGCTGTGCTGAATTAGAAGTTCTTTATGGCAACTTTGTATAAGAGATACAAAATTAAGCAATAAAAGAAGTAGCTTAGCAAAATGAGTAAAGGCACAACAAGTTATCGGATAAAAAATGAAGAAGGATTGTATTATTTAACATTTGCAACCGTAGAATGGATAGATGTATTTACCAGAAAAAGATATAAAGACATAGTAGTAAACAGTTTGCAATATTGTCAACAAGAAAAAGGGTTAGAACTTTACAGCTGGGTGTTAATGAGCAACCATATGCACATGATAGTAAGAGCTAAAAAAGGACATAAGCTATCGGGCATAATCAGAGACTTTAAGAAATATACAAGCAAACAAATTATAAAGTCAATTCAAGATACTTCTGAAAGCAGAAAGAGCTGGTTATTATCAGAAATGCTAAAGGCAGGAGAACTGAACAGTAAAAAGCAGACTTATCAACTTTGGAGGAATGATAATCATCCTATAGAACTATATAGTAACGAACTCATTAACCAAAAAACAGACTACATACATAACAATCCGGTAGCAGAAGGGATTGTTGAAAAAGCAGAAGACTATTTATATAGTAGTGCTAATGATTTATTGATATTGGCTGAAATGTAAGTAAAAAGCTGTGCCATTAAATTGTTCTATTTTTGTTGTGCAAAAAGAACAACTAAAATGTCAAGCTGTTTGGGGTTTAAAAATTTTTAATTTATCATACATTCTATAATAACAATAAACCAAATATGAACCTAAGAATACCGATTATATTAATTTTTAAACTGATAATAAGTAATGAGATTTATTCTCAAAATAAAATATCTTCTTCATTTATTAAAGGAGAATGGATGATTAGAAACTATCAAGAAGAGTTCTATAATTCAGACACTTTAGTTTTTTATAAGAAATTAAATGAGGATTTGACAATAGCAAAACATAATGGTAAAAGACCTTTTCTCGAAAGTTATAAGTTGTTATCCAGAGACACACCAAGAATTATACTTGACTTAAATAAGAAGAGTAAAGCTGTATGTTCTGATGTGTCTTTTACAGACAAAGAGCAGACAATGAATATTTATGAAAGAATATGGGGTAAATGGGAACTAAAAAACAACCTTTTGATTATTAATTCAGAAAAACTTTATTATTGGCATTTCAAAATTTTAGAAGTTTCTAAGGTTTCATTTACTAGCAAAGGAAAAGAATACTTAACCTACAAAATGATTGCAGTTAAGCAAAAATTTGAAAACTACGATTAACAACCCTCCAAAACATACAGAGCCTCCCCCACCACCATGCTATCTTCCAAGCGTTAAAGTAGCAAATTGACATATAATAGAACTTGTTTCAGCTGTGCTGAATTAGAAGTTCTTTATGGCAACTTTGTATAAGAGATTGTTGAAAAAGCAGAAGACTATTTATATAGTAGTGCTAATGATTTATTGATATTGGCTGAAATGTAAGTAAAAAGCTGTGCCATTAAATTGTTCTATTTTTGTTGTACAAAAAGAACAACTAAAATGTCAAGCTGCTTGGGGGTGTTTAAGATTTATAGCTTTTAGCTTTTGCAAAGCTATGCCTAGTTCAACTAGGCTGTAAAAATCCTTCAAGTAAATACTTGAAGGTGTGGGCGAATGGATAGTAATCTGATACTGATTTAATAACTAAACAAATTACTTCACCTCCAATTTAAAGCCAACACCATGTATGTTGGTAATGGATATTTTACTGTCAGCAGCTAAATATTTACGAAGCTTCGAAATAAAAACATCTAAGCTACGTCCACTAAAATAATCATCATTCCCCCAAATGTTTTTTAATATCATTTCTCTTGGAGCAATATCATTTATATGATCACACAAATAAGCTAATATTTTCGCTTCACGCTTTGTTAATCCTTGCTCTTGTTTTGGATGAGATAACTTTTGATTTTTAACATCAAAATTGTAAGCTCCAATTTTATAATTTTCTACTTTCTCATCAGTATCAACCGTCAAAACTTTTGTTCTTCTTAGAATAGATTCTATTCGTAAAATAAATTCCTGAAAATCAAAAGGCTTAGTGATGTAATCATCAGCACCAAGGGTCAATCCTTTAATTTTATCTGCCTGCATAGATTTGGCAGTTAAAAACACAATAGGAACTTCTTTATTAATACTCCTAATGGATTCAGCAACAGCAAAACCATCTTTTTTAGGCATCATTACATCTAAAATACACATATCAAAACTATTGTTCGCAAAGGTTTTAAGAGCCAATTCCCCATCAGAACAGAGTGTTACTTTAAAGCCATTCGCTTTTAAATTATCTTGAACTACAAATCCCAAATTTGAATCATCTTCTGCTAATAGTATATGTATATTTTTAGTTTGTTTTCCCATGTTCATTTATTTATTCCCTGCGAAGGCAGGGATCCAGTTTTTTTTATTCATACCAATCTAATGATAAATCTTTCCATTGAGGATTTTCTTCTTCAATTAATCTCAGTTTCCAATCCCTTTTCCATTTTTTCATTTGTCGCTCTCTAATTAGTCCTTCTTCTGCTGTTTCAAATTCTTGAAAACAAACTAAATTAGTTACATTATGTTTTGCTGTAAAACCTTTTATTACTTTCTCTTTATGCTCTAATACTCTTCTCTGTAAATCATTTGTAAAGCCAATATATAAAGTTCCGTTTCTTTTACTAGCTAATATATAAACATAATATTTATTCATCTTAACTCTGGATTCCTGACTTTCGCTACGCTACATCAGGAAACATTTAATGGTAATTTTATTACAAACGTAGAACCTTCGCCTTCTTTACTTATTAATTTAACACTCCCATTATAAGCCTCAACTATGGTTTTTACATAATTTAACCCCAACCCAAAACCTTTAACATCATGCACATTATTGGTTGGTGCACGATAGAATTTTTCAAAAATATATTTTTGACCTTCTTTTGATATTCCTATCCCATTATCTTTCACACTTATCTCTATAAACCCTTTATGGTAATTAGTTGCTACTTCAATTTTTGGTTTATCAGCAGAATACTTTATTGCATTATCAATTAAATTATGAAGTGTATTGGTGATATGTATTCTATCTCCAAAAAAGCTATGCTTTTCAGCATTCAACTCACATAAAATATCTCCGTCTCTTTCTCTTACAATTAACCCAAAACTTTTTATTGAAGATAAAATCAGTTCATGCAAATCAATGTTTTCATTTTCAAGTTTTAGCTTATCCTTATCTAATGTAGCCAGCTGTAACACTTTATCTACTTGGTTTTTCAACCTATTATTTTCTTCTTTAATTATTCTGGCATAATTGGATAATCGCTGAGGTTCTTCAGCTATATTATCACCTAACAATACATCTGCCGAAAGCGATATTGTAGAAATTGGAGTTTTAAACTCGTGCGTTATATTATTGATAAAGTCATTTTTAATTTCTGACAATCTTTTCTGTTTAAGAATAACACTAATTGTATAGGCAAAGAAAATAATGATAACCAAGATAATAGATGATGAGAACAACCATATTCCCATTTCATTAATAATATAGGATTGTTTTGAAGGAAAATAAACTCCAAAATAGTGACCATCCCTATCCCATTGCATATTGTAGGATTTAGATTGCAAATGATCTTGTTCTTGATTGTCTAATGAAACATAATCACCAAACACAATAGAATCGGTAAAGCAATCGTAAATCACATACTCAAAATCAATTTTAATATTTCGCTCAGTAAATTCATTTTTTAATAAATTCTCTAGTAGGTATGGATTAACTGTATCGTTAATAAGTGTAACATAGTAATTAGAACTTACTTGCTTAACCGGATTAAATAATTCTGCCTCATCTTTATTAATACTTAACAGCTCATTGGTAACATTGTTAAGTGCCATTCGAACACGCTCATTAAACTGCTTCTCTTGTAAATTATAAGCTTCACGCACCCAAAATATTTGAGTAGTTACAATTCCGATTAACGAAAGAGTTGCTAAAAAAATGATTATTCGTATGGTTTTTCTGTTCATTGAGTGTTAAAAGTAATAAACTAATTACTTGTTCGTTTATTTTTCCATTCAGAGATTATGAAAATTCTATCAACTATAAAGAGACATAAAATAAAATCAGGTTTATTAATTTGCTTTGTTTTTAACATTTTATTTATTCATTTCTATCTCCCAAAAATATTTATAGAACCTAAAAATACAATCGTCAATCTAATAAATACTTCCCCTGTTAAAGTCCATCCAAATGCTCTTGACTTAAAGAATGAGCATTTTGAAATTAATACTGCTGACAACCTAAAAATAAGAGGTTATAAAATATTCACTAAGCAAAGAGAAAGTAAAGGGACAGTCATTTTATTGCACGGAATAAGAGCTTACAAAGAACATTTTTTACCCATTTGCAAACTACTAACTAATAAGGGTTATGATTGTATAATTGTAGATTTAAGAGGGCATGGCGAAAGTGATGGGAAATATTGCACTTTTGGATATTATGAAAAATATGATATTATTTCTGTGATAGACGAAATAATTAAAGATCAAAAGCTTAACAATAATATTGGTATTTGGGGACAATCTTTAGGTGCTGCAATTTCGCTACAGACAATGGCTATTGATAAAAGAATAAAATTCGGAATTATAGAAAGTACTTTTGCTGATTTAGATGTAGTTTCGAAAGCTTACATTTCAAGGTTATTAAAAATTGACAATTCAACTTTATCAAACTATTTAATAAATAGGTCTAATACAATTGGAAAATTTACTAGCTCAAAAATAAAACCCAAAGACAGTGCTAGAAAGATTACACAACCATTTTTATTGGTTCATGGAACAAAGGATGAAAGAATAAACATCAAACATGCTAGAACAAACTTCAATAACCTTTCATCTAAAAATAAAACATTTTTGAAAGTAAAAGGTGCAAATCATCTTAACGTATGGAAAAAAGGAGGAGCTAAGTATTTTAATCAAGCACTCTCATTTATAGAGTATCATTAAACCTCTAACTTCAGTCTTCCCACTTCCGTCTTATTACTAAATTACCTACTTTTGTCGCATAAAAAATATAAAACTAACTATATGAATGCATACGTTTTTCCTGGACAAGGATCTCAATTTGTAGGAATGGGAAAAGAGCTATACGAAAGCTCTGATTTAGCAAAAGAAATGTTTGAAAAAGCCAATGAAATTTTAGGCTTTAGAATTACAGATATAATGTTTGATGGCACTGATGAAGAGTTAAAACAAACAAAAGTAACACAACCCGCTATCTTTTTACACTCAGTAATTTTAGCTAAAACTTTAGGCGATAGCTTTAAACCAGATATGGTTGCAGGACATTCTTTAGGAGAATTTTCTGCTTTAGTTGCTAACGGAACATTAAATTTTGAAGATGCTTTACGATTGGTTTCTGCGAGAGCTTTAGCCATGCAAAAAGCATGTGAAGTTGTACCGTCTACAATGGCTGCAATTTTAAGTTTAGAAGATGACGTAGTTGAAAAAATTTGTGCTGATATTGATGGAGTTGTTGTTCCTGCTAACTACAACTGCCCTGGTCAATTAGTTATTTCTGGAAGTGTAGAAGCAATTAATATTGCTTGTGAGAAACTAACCGAAGCTGGAGCAAGAAGAGCTTTAGTTCTACCTGTTGGTGGAGCATTTCACTCTCCTTTAATGGAACCGGCTCGTGAAGAATTAAAAGAAGCTATTATGAATACTACTTTTAATACACCTAGCTGCCCTATTTACCAAAATGTAACTGCAAGTGCTGTAACAGATCCTAACGCAATTAAAGAAAACTTAATTGCTCAATTAACTGCTCCAGTAAGATGGACTCAGACAATGAACCAAATGTTAGCTGATGGTGCCAACAAAATAACAGAAGTTGGTCCTGGTAAAGTATTACAAGGTTTATTTAAAAAAGTGGATAGACAATTAGAAACTGAGAGTGCTTAAATAAAAAAACTATTATAATAAAAA
>CBDUPT010000170.1:0-5997 GCA_965369165.1 uncultured Flavobacteriales bacterium
TATTTGCTTTACTTTTCTCAGCATTAAATATTAGTTCATTTTCGCAAAATACTAGGACTTGTGGAACTATGGATAATGTAACTACTGCAGAATTGGAAGCTCTTGAAAAATCAATAACCCCATTCTTAAATGATTATATAAAAAATCAAAAAGAAGGAACTAATGCAAAGAAAGTTGTTTACACTATTCCTACAGTAGTTCATATAATTCATAATAGCAATGAAAGTGTCGGTTCGGGTAGAAATATTCCTTATTCTAGAGTTCAATCTCAATTAGAGATTTTAAATGATGATTTTAGAAGAACTAATTCAGATGCATCTAACACTCCATCATACTTTCAAGGAGTTGCTGCAGATTGTGAAATCAATTTTTGTTTAATTACAAAGTATCCTTCTGGTCACTCAATGGCTGGTCAAACTCTTTCAGAAGTTGGTGTTGATAGAGTTAGTACATCTTCAATAAGTGGTATTAGTAATACCACTTCAGGTTATAGTATGAATACGATAAACAACACTATTAAACCAGCTACTTCATGGAACCCTAATGAAGTTATGAATATTTGGGTTTGTCAATTACAAAGTGGTTTATTAGGTTATGCAACATTTCCTAGTACTAGTACATCTACTTCTACTGCTGAAAAAGACGGTACTGTTATGGGCTATCAATATTTTGGAAATAATCCATCTGCATCTCCTTATCATTTAGGAAGAACAACTACTCATGAAGTGGGTCACTGGTTAGGATTATACCATATTTGGGGTGATGATAATGGTGCTTGCTCTGGGTCAGATTTATGTGGTGACACTCCAAACCAAGCTAATTCTACAGGTGGATGTCCAAGTGGTAAAAAAACTGATGCTTGTACTAGTGGAAATGGTATTATGTATCAAAACTATATGGATTACTCAAATGATAACTGTATGAACCTTTTTACTGCTAATCAAAAATCTAGAATGCATGCAATTATGGGAAGCTACCCTAGAAGACAAAATTTAAGTAGTTTTAGTTCTACTTTGTGTTCTACTAGTACTGACATAAATGAATTTGCCAACTCTAGCATAAATATTTATCCAAATCCAACAAAAGGCAATATAAATGTTAGCTTTGAGAATAATACTGACGCTACAATTGAAGTGTTTAATATGGTAGGTAAATTAATTACTTCAAACACTATTGCTTCTAAGAATTTTGTTTCAATCAATATAAACAATCAACCTGTTGGGGTTTATTTTGTGAAAGTTAAATCTGGAGATTCAACACAAACTCAAAAAGTAATGTTGACAAAATAAGATATCTTAATAAATTATTAAAAGAGTCTCAATCAATTGAGACTCTTTTTTTATGGGATTAATTACATTTGCCAAAACTATAGTATAGCTTAATGATAGATTTAATACAACATTCAACAACTGACGATAAACTAAAAAAGATTGCTCTTAAAGTTTATGATGATGAAAGAATAACTGATGAAGAAGGGATTTACCTTTTCAATAATGCCGAAGTAGCATATTTAGGAATTTTAGCTAACTACATCAGAGAAAAAAGGCATAAAAACAAAACTTACTTTAACAAAAACTTCCATATAGAACCAACTAATATTTGTGTTTTTGACTGCAAGTTTTGTGCGTATTCTAAATACCTTAGGGAAAAAGATGATTTTGATGCTTGGGAATTAAGTGAAGAAGAAATTTATGACTTAATTAAAGATTATGAAGGTAAAGACATTACTGAAGTTCACATAGTTGGTGGAGTTCACCCAAAAATGGGATTAGAATACTTTAAAAATTTAATTGAGAACATAAAAAAAATAAGACCAGAATTACATGTAAAAGCTTTTACTGCTGTAGAATTAGATTATATGGCTCGTAAAGCAAAAGTAGGTTATGAAGAGTGTTTACAAATTCTTAAAGATGCTGGACAAGGCTCATTACCTGGTGGTGGAGCTGAAATATTTGACAAAGAAATAAGAGAACAAATTTGTAAAGATAAATGTACAGGTGAGCAGTGGTTAGAAATGCATGAAGCTGCACATAATGTTGGGATGCCATCTAATGCCACCATCTTATATGGACATATTGAAAAGCCTGAACATTTAATTGACCATATGAGTCGATTAAGGCAATTGCAAGACAAGACTGGTGGTTTTAATGCTTTTATTCCTTTAAAATTTAGAAATGGTAACAATCAGATGTCTCATGTAAAAGAGCTAAGTATGGTTGAGGATTTAAGAATGTATGCTATCTCAAGAATTTTTATGGATAATTTTAATCACATTAAAGCATATTGGCCAATGATTGGTCGAGAAACTACTCAGTTACTTCTTTCATTTGGAGTTAATGACATTGATGGTACTGTTGATGATTCTACAAAAATATACAGCATGGCTGGAGCAGAAGAACAGAAACCCGCAATGAGTACTGAAGAAATGGTTCAATTAATTATGGATGTAAATAGACAACCAATAGAAAGAGATAGCATTTATAATGAGCTAAAAGATTATGCTTAAGTCTATTAATAAAATAACTATATTTGGGTGAATTAAAAAAATCATATGAAAAAAGTAGGTATAATATTAGGAGTAGTTGTAATTCTTTACTTGGTTTTAGCAATGATAGGTCCATCCAATTATAAAGTTGTACGAACTGTTAAAATAGGTGCTCCAATTGAAGTTATCTATAATGAAACAACTGTTTTCGCAAATTGGTCTAAATGGTCAGCATGGGCAAAAGCAGATACTGCAGCTAAATACACTATAGAAAATGATAATCAGAGTTCTGGGGCAAAGATGAGTTGGGTTGGAGAGATTGTAGGCACTGGTTCTCTTACTGTAACTGAAGCTATTGCAAATCAGAAGTTTATTTATGATATGAATTTTATAGAGCCTTTTGAGATGACATCTCATGGTGGTTTTATTTACACTCAAGAAGGTGACTCAGTTATTATAGAATGGTATGATGAAGGAGATTTTAGCTTCATGTCAAGACCAATGATGCTGTTTATGGATATTGAAAATGAAATAGGCCCTATGTTTGAACAAGGATTGGCTGATATAAAGCAAATCTGTGAGTCTGGTTCTGTTATTAAAGAAGTAGAAATTTCTCAAGAAACTGTTGAATCTGTTTCAATACTTTATATAGAAGAGTCTTCAAAACTAGATGGAGATTCAATAGGATTGAAACTAGGTGAAGCCTATGGTGAAATTATGGCTTTAGTTGGTGTTAGTAATTTAGAAATGAGTGGTGCCCCTTTAGCTATTACAACTGAGTTTTCTATGGAAAATATGTTTTGGGCTTTTAATGCAGCAATCCCTGTTAATTATCCTGAAGGTTTTGAAGTAATGGGTAGAATAAAAATGGGCACAACATATGCAGGAAATGTTGTAAAAGGTATTCATTTTGGATCTTATACCGAAAGTATAAACACATACAATGCAATTGAAAAATACATAAAAGACAACCAATTAGAAGTTAGTGGAAATCCATGGGAAGAATATGTTGATGATCCAACAAAAGTGTCTCCTAAAGAGTTAAGAACTTTTATTTACTTTCCAGTAAAATAGAATACATCTGAATTTAAAGATGCTAATATAGTAGCATCTTTCACAATAGTATATGTCTAACAATATTATCATAACAGGTCATAGAGGTGCTGGTGGATTAGCTCCTGAAAATACTTTAGCCTCTATTCAACTAGCTCTAGATTTAGGAGTAGATAGAATAGAAATAGATGTACAGCAAACTAAAGACAATGTTATTATTGTTCTACATGATAGGACTCTCAGAAGAACAACAACTGGTGTAGGTTATGTTAAAACAAAGACATATGATGAAATCCTAAAATTTAGTGCTGGATTCAAGTTTAATCGCCATTACATAAATGAAAAAGTTCCAACTCTTGATGAAGTTATAAAATTAATTGATGGTAAAGTTGAGCTACTAATTGAAACTAAATATAGTTTCATGTACTACCCTAACATTGAAAGACATATCATTAATGTTATCAAAAATAATAACGCAAAGGATTGGTGTAAAATAATTTCTTTTAATGACAGAGCTTTATTTAGGACTCATAAATTAGATAAGGACATTAAGCTGGGGAAACTGTTTGTTGGGAAGCATGCTAAACTTCCTTTATCATGGGATAAAGGGATGAATTTAAAACCCTTACATAGGTATCATTTTGTGGATGAAATAATTGTTAAACATAGTTATGCAACTTCAGCAATTATTGAAAGAGTTCATGAATTCGGGAAGCAACTTCATGTATGGACTGTAAATGACCCAGCTACTATAGAAAAATTAATTGAACGGGGTGTAGATGGAATAATATCTGATTATCCAAATTTGCTTTTTAAATACAAAAAATAACTTTCTTATTATTTACACCCTTAATTTATTAAATTTGTTCTATGTCAGATTCTAAATTATATTACTCAATTGGAGAAGTTTCTAAAATGTTTGATGTAAACACTTCATTAATTCGTTTTTGGGAAAAAGAATTCGACATTATTAAACCAAAAAAAAATAAAAAAGGAAATCGTCTATTCACAAAAGAAGACATAGCTAATTTTCATATAATATTCCATCTAGTAAAAGAACGTGGATATACTTTAGAGGGTGCCAAAAAGAAACTAAAAGACAATAAAGACGATACTATTAAAAATGTTGAAATAGTTCAATCGCTACAAAAGATAAAAGGTTTTTTAATAAACCTAAAAGAGGAGCTTTAATAAGCTCCTCTTTTTTTTATTTCATTTATTATTTTACTTATTAAAGCTTAACCACTTTTTGTGTTTTAATTACTTCCCCATCTCCATAGATATTAATAAAGTAAACACCGCTTTTATAATCATTCTTAAAACGAATAACATCAGTGTTTGAAAACTTATAAGTATCAATCATTTTCCCAGTAATTTCAAAAACTTCAATTTTAACAGTTTTATGAGATTGAGCAAATTTAACAGTTAACTCATCTTTAAAAGGATTTGGATAAATAGAAGCCCCATTGTTTACTATAGCTATCTTAACCGATGATGTTAAAGAATCTGCTATAATAAAATTATCAAACCCTGCTTCAACAAGATGTCCTGGAGCGTCATCCATAGCTCTAACTGTTAATTGCATATTTGCAGTTGGTGTAATTACACTTGAAACTTGATATAATTTATTTACCCAAGTGCCATTTGTATTCGTACTTTCTATTGCAACATCTAAGTTAACTGAAGTTAATCCATTAGATAATGAAATTACTATAGAATCATTTGGTGTTCCTGAACCTCCATCATTAAAGAACCATCTGTCAAAATGAATATAAGGGTCTCCAAAAGAAGTTAAATCAAACATTGGTGATGTTAAAACAGTTTGTCCACCATCTATATCATCATCCCCTGCATTACCTCCACCATTACCAGTAACATATGCTTCATCCATACAGTCTGTTTGAACATCCTGCCCTGGGTTTGAAGGATTACCATTAAATGTTGTACCTACTGGTACATCTCTTTCCCAATCTCCCGTAGAAGGATTACCAGAAACTACCCAACCTAAATCTAAAGTAAAGTCATCAGAGTAACCATCTGCCAATTGATATATATGAGGATTGTTTACTAAAGCTAAGTTTTGATTGGTAGCACACAACTGTTGATATCCCCATTTTCCAATATAGACATCATAAGTTCCTTCAATAAAACCTGATATTGAAAAATTACCTGATCCGTTAGTCTGAACAGTGTTATCATATGAATTGCCAACAATTCTTACCTCAGCATTAGGAATACCAAAAGACCCCATATCAACAACTTGACCTTGTAAGGTAAATGGAACTATAGGTACTAATTCAACGTTTAAAGTAGTTGTATTCCCAGCAGTTAAAACTACATTTTGAATTGTTTTTGTTTTATATCCTAGTTTTGTAAAAGTAACATCGTAAGTTCCTGCAGTAGCAATACCAAATTGGTAATTACCTAATATATTTGAGTTTGTTGAAGTTGTAGTTGCC
>CBDUPT010000171.1:0-5986 GCA_965369165.1 uncultured Flavobacteriales bacterium
TTTTAAAGAAGTATAAGTTAAAAAGTTAACAGGCTTTAACAAAATGATGCAACTGCAATTAATATATTCGCAGAATGGATTTAAAAAACAAAGTCGTTTGGGTTACTGGAGCTTCATCAGGAATTGGAGAAGCAATTACCTACGAATTGGCGAAAGAAGGCTGTAAACTAATTATATCAGCAAGAAGAAAAGAAGAATTAGAGCGCGTAAAAACCAACACTAAACTTAATAATAAAGATATCTTAGTACTACCGATAGATTTAGAACAACATCATTTAGCTGCTGAATGGACAAAACAAGTAATAGCAAAATTTAACCGTATTGATGTTTTAGTTAACAATGGAGGAATTAGTCAAGAAAGCTATGCTGTAGAAACTACTGCTGCTGTTGAGCAAAAAATAATGAACATTAATTACTTTGGGAATGTTGCTTTAGCTAAAGCTGTTGCACCCATTATGCAACAACAAAAAAATGGTAAAATTGCGGTAATAACAAGTATAATTGGAAAATTCGGACTACCCCGTTTAAGTACTTATGCAGCTTCTAAACATGCGCTTTATGGTTTTTACGATTCGTTTAGGTTAGAATTAAAAAAAAATAATGTTGCTATTCTATTGGCTTCTCCAGGTTTTATTAATACCAATGTAACTTTAAATGCAGTTACTGGTGACGGAAGCACTCATAACAAAAACAGTCCTGCACAAGAAAACGGTATGAAAACCGATGTTTTTGCTAAAAAGTTTGTTTCAGCTTTAAAATCGAACCGTAACCACAAATATATTGGCAAAAAAGAATTACTAACTATTCCATTTAAAACTTTTTTCCCCAACCTATTTTATAACCTTATGGGTAAAATGAGTGATAAAAAGAAGTAGTGAAATTAATCCGTTACATATTACTTATTAGTTGCTTTAGTTTTTTGCTTTTTTCATGTAAAACAACAAAAGTAGTTGAACCAGTTGTAGAAGTTCCTGTAGAAATTGAAAAGCCTAAAATTGAGCCTAGCAACGAAACCATTGCTAATTTTTTATCTGAATATCTTAATTTAAAATACAAGGATAAAAATTTTGAGAAGTACATGTACGTATCAGTAAAGCACCAACGCTTGTATTTAATTGTTAATGATTCTACTATTCGTAAATACCCTATTTCAACAGCTGCAAAAGGTATTGGAAGCAAAATGAACAGTTTAAAAACTCCTCCTGGACTTCATACTGTTAGCCGAAAGATTGGAGACAACGTTCCTTTAGGTGGTCTATTTCAATCGAGAATGTACACTGGCAGACAAGTTAAAATTTTAACAGAAAAAAAGAAAGCTGACGGAGACTATGTTACAACTAGAATTATGTGGTTACAAGGTGAAGAACCTGGTTTAAACAAAGGTAGAAGTGTTGATTCATACAATCGATATATCTATATACATGGTACTGCTGAAGAAGGCTATTTAGGGCAACCAGCTTCCCATGGATGCATTCGCATGAAAAACACTGATGTAGTTGAACTTTATGATTTAGTTGATGAAGGAACTCCTATACTTATTCTCAAATACTAAGTATTTTCAAAATTGTCCATTCGAGTGTTTTTTGATTTTTGTTCTCGATATACCGAAATTATCGGTACAGGCTATCCCGAATTCAATTCGGGACACTCGAACTGACAAAATCAAAAAAAGTATCGAGAATAAATTTTGAAAAGCCAACAAACTTTTAAACTTGTTACTTTCAACTTTATAAACTAACAAACTTTATCTTAACTTTATTCCCTCAATTTGACTTATGGATTTGATGGGAATTATTTTACTTATTATTGGTATTGCAGTTGGTTTTGCACTAGGCTGGCTGTTAAAAAACAACAAAGCTTCTGTTAATGAGGATAGTTCTAGCTTACTAGAAGAGTTAAACAAACTCAAAACAGATTTAAGCGCTGCAAATGCAAGGTTAGAAGCTGCAACTGAAAACTATCTAGAGCAAAAAACACAACTTGAAAAATTAGGTTCACAAAAAGATGAATTATTAGCAACCAACTCTCAGCTTCAAACTGAAAACCTGAATCTTACAGAAAAGTTAAAAGAGCATAAGTTAGAGGTTGAACAATTACAAAAGAAATTTACCACAGAGTTTGAAAACATTGCCAACAAACTATTAAAACAAAATACCACAGATTTTGCCGAATCGAACCAAAAAAGGTTGGACGAAATTTTAAAACCTTTAAGCGAAAACATTAAAACCTTTGAGCAGAAAGTGGAGGATAAATATGTTAAAGAAGTAAAAGAACGTTCTGCTTTAATGACAGAGGTAAAAGCCTTATCAGAATTGAACCAACAAATGCGTGAAGATGCTCAAAGTTTAACTAAAGCACTAAAAGGAGATAGCAAAACACAAGGTAATTGGGGAGAATTAATTTTAGAAAAAATATTAGAAAGCTCTGGGTTAATAAAAGGTGAAGAGTACCAAACAGAAGATTATTACACCAACCAAACTGGTGGTGGAAGCCGACTAGATGTTATTATAAGCAAATTATTATCGACTCTAAAGTATCAATAACTGCATATACCAATTATGTAGACACCGATGATGAAGCCGAAAAAGAAACTTTGATAAAAACACATATTGCTTCGGTAAAAAGCCATATTGATTTGTTATCCAAAAAAGATTACAGCCAAATACCAGGATTAAACACACCAGACTTTGTATTGATGTTTATGCCATCAGAGCCAACCTTTAGCTTTACCCTACAAAACGACAATAGCATATATAATTACGCTTGGGATAAGAAGATTGTAATTGTTAGTCCTACCACACTATTGGCAACTTTAAAAACCGTTGCCTCTGTTTGGAAACAAGAACGACAAACTAAAAATGCCTTAGAAATTGCCCGACAAAGTGGTGCTTTATATGATAAATTTGTTGGTTTTATTAATGATTTAGAAAAAATACAGAAAGGCATAAGCACATCGCAAGATGCTTATAATGGTGCTATAAACAAACTAAAAACTGGCTCTGGAAATTTAATTGGTAGAGCAGAAAAAATACGTACTTTAGGAGCTAAAACATCTAAACAACTAGATACTCATTACACAGAAGATAACGATAAAATTGAAGAATAAACTTATACTCATATTAATTACCATTGCTTTTTTATACGCATGTAAATCTGGAGAGAAAGCAGCAAGCAACAATAATGTTGCTGGTATTTACATGCCAGGCTTAAACCTAATTGACCCTGAGTACAAAGTTTTTCATAAAAACGATACGTTAACAGAGATCCATTTTAGGTTAAAATCTGCAAACATACTTTATACTAAAAAGCGTAACGATAGCACTTTTAGTGCTAATCTATTAATTAATTATCAGTTAAATGACAAAGCTGATGAAAGCATTGTAGATAGTGCTTCGGTTTATTTTACCGACTATGGAAACAATAAGAATAAGAAGAATTTAGATGGTATAATTAATCTTAAAACCAAGTCTGGTAAACGCTATGATTTAGTGATAACAGTTAACGATTTAACACGAGATCATTACATAAGAAAACGAGTACAAATTAACAGAACAGACATGTATAACGACCAAAACTATTTATTGTTAGATTCTAACAAAAATGTAGTTTTTAAAAGTCATTTTACTACTAACGAGCAAGTTTACATTACCAAAAACACTCAAAACCCCTCTAAAAATGTTTTGTTAAAACGCTACAACTCTGATTTACCCATTGCCAAACCTCCTTTTTCTGTTCCGGCTGAAGACGAAGAACCCAAGGTGTTTAAACCTACAAGTACCGAATCTTTAGAGTTTGATGATAATAATTTTATTGATTACACTGTAAAAGAAACTGGTTTATACCATCTACAACAATCGGAAAGCAATAAATTAGGACCAACTATATTTAATTTTCAAGAACATTTTCCTAAAATTAAAAGTGCCGAAAACATGGTAGGCCCAATGCGATACATCTCTACTAAAAAAGAATACCTAGAATTAACCGAAAGTGAAAATAAAAAAATTGCTGTAGATAAATTTTGGTTAAACATTGCCGGAAGTTCTGATAGAGCCAAAACTTTGATAAGAGAATATTATAGTCGTGTAGAAAATGCCAACAACTATTTTACCTCTTTCTTAGAAGGTTGGAAAACAGATAGAGGAATTATCTATATCATATTTGGTTCGCCAAATGTGGTGTATAAAAACAAAAATTACGAAAACTGGATTTACGGTGAAGAAAACAACATGATGTCTATCAGCTTTGTTTTTCATAAAGTGAACAACCCAATTAGTAATAATGATTTTACATTAAGTAGATCTCCTGTTTTTAAAAACACTTGGTTTAGAGCTGTGGATAGCTGGAGAAATGGGAGAATTTATTAAGCCCGATTGAATTACTAAATTTGGGTTAAACACATAATGCGAATAAGCGTAATAGTACACTTATTCGGTTGTTAGCACCAATTGATAAAATGAAAAATATATTATACTTAATAATATTTTCTTTTACCATCTGTATTTCATTCGGACAAGAAACACACACTCAAATTAAAGTGGAAATTAAGGATAGTTTGTTATTCATAAATGGCGAATTTGTTCATCCTGATTCAACTATCAATTTCTTTAATTCATATTTTGGCAAACCTAATCGAAAAAAGAAAGGGCTATGGTATAAATGGCGAGAATATATTTATGATGATTTAGGCATATCAATTATGACTCATCCAAATAGTGTCTCTATCTCTTTTCGATATAAAAGTATTATTAGGTCCCAGCCAAAATCTCAATTTCAAGATAACATAATTATTAATGATCAGTTAATAAAACTTGACTACTCTTTTAAAGAAATAGAACAGCTTTTGAAACCATATAAATTTAGTAATATTCATAACAGAGTATTAATGGGAACATTTTTCTCATTTGATAAGCATCTGGGAGATAGTCATTTGTCTGAAATAAAATATTATTTTAATAGTGATGCGGAAAGAAGATTAAACCCCTAAAAAAGGTGCTAACATGGTGTATAAAATTTCTTAACGTGCTTTCGCACTATCCAATTAGCTTTTCAAAAAACAATATTTCGTACCTCAACATTGTTTTTGAAAGACAAAGTTCTTTTACCTAACTTCGCCCCATGGAAAAGGAAAGCAATATAATTTTTGGAGTTAAACCAGTTATTGAAGCAATTAATGCTGGTAAAGAAATTGACAAACTTTACATCCAAAGAGATATTAGCGGCAGTGGTTTATCTGAATTGAGAAACGCTATAAAAAAAGCTAAAATCCCTTTTTCTCATGTACCAATTCAAAAACTAAACAAAATGACCAATAGCAACCACCAAGGTGTGGTTGGTTATATCTCTCCGATAGATTTAGTTGATATAGAAACATTAGTTCCTACCCTATTTGAGCAAGGAAAAACACCTTTTATTTTATTATTAGATAAAATTACTGATGTAAGAAATTTTGGTGCAATTGCCCGAACTGCGGAATGTGCAGGAATTGATGCTATTGTAATTCCAAAAAGAGAATCGGCACAAATTAATGGTGATGCTTTAAAAACTTCGGCAGGTGCTTTAAACCGAATTGCTGTTAGTAAAGTAAACAACTTAACTGATACTGTTATGTTTTTACAAGCAAGTGGTATTAGTGTAGTAGCCTGTACTGAAAAAACAGAGGATTCAATTTACGATGCAGACTACAAAACTCCTGTAGCCATTGTTATGGGAAATGAAGAGAGAGGGGTATCTAACCAAATTTTAAAAATTGCTGATGCGAAAGGTAAAATACCTATGCTAGGAGAAATATCTTCGTTAAATGTATCGGTAGCTGCGGGTATAATTATGTATGAAGCAGTAAAACAACGTATCTAAACTACCTTTTTACTAATTTCTTCTTTACAATTTCTTCGTAGCTTTTATTTTCAATTTTACTATCTATCCAAGATATAAAATCGAAATACTCGTTAGCAGCTTGCTCATAAGGATCTTCTAAAACTTTTTGCAA
>CBDUPT010000172.1:0-5982 GCA_965369165.1 uncultured Flavobacteriales bacterium
TAAGTCATTTTGTAATCCTTCAGCAGCTTTGTCATCACCATATTTGTGTTCTCTCCATAATACTTCTCCGTAAGTTGCAAAAGATTCATTTAAAGGAAGGTTTGACCACGACTCACAAGTAACTAAATCTCCGAACCAATGATGAAAAAGCTCATGAGCTATAACATCTTCTCCAGCACTTCCATCAATAAGTTCACGTTTAGTTTGTTGAACAAAGTCTCCATGAATTACTGCCGAAGTATTTTCCATAGCTCCAGAAACATAATCTCGAACTACTACTTGACTGTATTTAGCCCAAGGGTAATCAACGCCTAATTTAGTTGAATAAAATTCTAGCATCTCAGGAGTTAACCCAAAAATATCTTTAGCAAATGGTTCATATTCCTTCTCTACATAATAATCAACATCTATATCTCTCCATTTATCTTTAACAACTGCAAACTCTCCTATTGCCATCATTACTAAATAAGGTGCATGAGGTTTTTTATGTTCCCAAAAATCTGTTCTAGTTCCATTACCATTTTCTTCAGAATGAGTTAATGTTCCGTTAGATAAAGTTTTAAATTTATCTTCAACAGTAATAGCAATTTCTTGTGTCATTTTTTGATTTGGAGCATCAATGGTCGGGAACCAGGCAGAGTTCGCTTGTGTTTCTCCTTGCGTCCATATTTGTTGAGGCTTCTCTTTATCTTCCCCTTTTTCATTGATAAAATACAACCCTTTATCAGATCTTATAGCATCACTACCACCTTTTTCTAACTCATTGGGCTTTGATGTGTAATCGATGTATACTTTAAAAGTATCATTCCTTGTGTATTCTTTATCCAATTGAATGAAGAGCTGCAAACTATCATATTCGTATTTCAACTCTTCTAATATATCTATAACTTCTTCTTTTGAACCAGGAACAACAAGATATACCTTAGATATATCCATACCTCTAGCATCTAAAACCAACTCATTTTGATTATAAAAATATGGCCTCAATGTCAATTCAGCCTTTCCATACAAATGAGCTTTTTCCCAATTAAAATTTACATCTAATTTAGTATGTATTAAATCAAATTTCTTAGTTTCAGAAGCATTATAAACTGGTCGCTCAGTACTTTTATATGGATTGTCAATCGTTATTGTTTGCTCTGGCAACTCAATAGGTTCAGTAGTTTTACATCCAACCACCAATAAAGTAACAGCAAAAATTGCTACAATATTTTTAAACATAATTTAAAGTTTCGTTAGTTATGACAAAGATGAAAATAAAATGTCAGATATCACTAAAGTATATGATGAACGGTTATTATTTTAAATAATAACCACGCGAATCTCTTTCTGGACTCGGGGTTATTGTTTTCTTAACTTCTTTAGTTTTATCTACCTCTTCTGTTGTTACTTTTTCGGTACTAGAACAAGCAATTAATAATATTGAAACAACTAATAATGCAACTATTTTTTTCATAATGTTTTTTAGATAGTACAAAAATAACAAAAAGGGTTGGCATAATACCAACCCTTTGCTCTCCTTAACTAAAAGTGTATTCAATTAACTAAACTAATTAAGAAACCCTGCCTTTAAAATTTTGTAATAACGCAGTATGCGTTTTTTGTATCTGTAAATTCACTATACTTAAATCGTTAATTATTATCCCTAATGGAAAAAAGACATCCTTACTGTTTAAGTAATAATCAATATTTGTTTTATTATAAAAAACGTTAGCTTCCACTCCTGTAAGCTGCTTATAACTATTTTGATAAGCATCAATTAAGCTAAGTAATTCTAGCAACCCTTTTTCTTGGTTTCTTAAAACTGATAACTCTACTTTAGCATTAGAAATGACTCCGTAATTAGATGTTAATATTTCTTTTATTTTTTCATCTGAAATTTCAGGGTGTTGACTTTTTGCAATTTCAAAATTTAAGTTAGAAATTAAACCATTGATAGAACTAGCTATTTCATCTGCTTTAGTTAGTTCATCGATAGAAATACTATCCTGCTTTAAATCAATTAATAAAGCTTGGTTCGTTTTATTTACAGCTTCAACATCACTATTAATAGTATACTGAATATTTAAAATTGCAGAAGTAACAGTGTGACTGTTTCTTAATTTAACTAATGAAAACATTAGACTAAACCCTGCTATAGAAATAATTACAGGAACTAATGTACTTGTCTTAAGCTGTTTATTTTTATAACTACTATATATATAAAGTGGTAAAAAGATGAATAATAATATAAAACCTCCCGTATTCATTAAAATATTTGCCATTGGCCAATGCATTACTTTAAATACAATACCAAAGGATAAGGCAATTCCCCCCACTACTCCAATAATATTAGTCCAATTATTCAGTTTACCTACTTTTTCTTTTAATCGAACTACTAAATATAAAAGCAGAAATATCAAAAATATAAATGCTGCTCCCACAGCAATCACTCCCGCTCCAGGCCAGTGTTGAATTTTAAAAATACTTCCTAATAACAGCATAAGTGCTGATGTAATTCCGATGATGTGCATTGTTTTTCTCATAACTAATATGTTTTTGGTTAATAAATATGTGGTTTCCTCTTGTATGTTGCGGATACCTTTATTACCAAAGCTGTTCATTGTTTCATCCAATGCACTTGCGTAGTTTTTGCCTTGCTCCATTTTTTCTTCAATCATGCAACAAACATGATCTACCAAATCGTAGAGCAATTCTTCCATTTCTACGCCTTTAGCCCTAATTAGAGTGGTTATTTCACTGATATGTTTTTCAGTTAAATACTCCATGCTAATTTTTGAGGGGTTAAGTTTATGATGGTTTTTAATGTTTCCATAAACTCTTTTAATTCTTCAACTTTTTCTTTAGCACTACTGTTTCCTGTTTTGGTAAGCTTATAATACTTTCGAACTCTGTTTCCTACTTCAATTTTCTCGGTAGTTAACAATCCGTCAGCCTCTAACTTATGCAAAGCAGGATACAACGCACCTTCGGTTAAGTTGATTTTGCCCTCGGTAATTTCTTTAACCTTTTGAGTTATTTGATACCCGTACATTTTATCACTTTCGGAGAGCAATTTTAAAATGATAGTTTTTAGGGTTCCTTTTAATAGTTCTTTTGAATACATAAGACAAATATACATAATATTCTTATGCATAAAAGAAAAAGGTATAAAATTTCACAAAAAGAATACTCTTCTTACTGATTATCAATAAATTAAATTTTCAATTTAAATTCTTTAGGAATTACACAAACTGGAATAGGCTCCATTTTATGTTGGTTAGCAGTATTTAATCGTGTGTATATCTGAAACACTTCTTGTTGTCTAGGAGTAAAAGTTGTAAAATCTATTATCCCTTTTTCAACCACTTCCATTGCCCATTCCAACTCAGGATAAGTTGCTCCAATTTGATCTTCATCAGTTCGTTCATCACCCCAAAGCCCATCTGTTGGTGGTGCTATAAGTATGTCATTAATTACATTTAAGGTTTTACCTAAAGCATAAACTTCAGTTTTCACTAAATCTGCAATAGGACTAACATCAACTCCACCATCACCATACTTGGTGTAAAATCCAACCCCAAAATCTTCAACCTTATTTCCTGTTCCCAACACTAAATAGTTATTTAAAGCTGCGAAATAATAAAGGGTTGTCATTCGTAATCTTGCCCTAGTATTTACCAGTCCCATCTTTCTATCTTCTTCATTATTTACCTCAGGCATTGCTTGTATAAAAGCATCAAAAACAGCTGTTAACTCTGTTTTTTCTGCACTAACATTAGGGTACTTTTCTTTTAAAAAATCGATGTGCTTTTTTGCTCTACCTACCTCTTTATCCGACTGATAAATAGGCATTTCTAAACAAATTAAAGGCAAACCTGTTTCAGCTGCTAAAGTTGATGTGACAGCTGAATCAATCCCTCCAGAAACTCCAATTACAAACCCTTTAGATTTAGATTCAACTGCATAATCTTTTAACCAATTTACAATATGTTCCTTTATTTTCTGTGCCTTCATGTCTAAAAATATACTCCAATGTTTAAAGCTAAGTAATTTAAGTTAGCACTAGCTCCTTTTTCTGTATAAATTGGATCTCCATTATTATCAATAACAGCTTCTCCACTATTGTCTAATAAATGCTCCTTTGTATCTAACTGATTTATAAAACCATTATTAAAAGTTAGCCCTAAAAACATAGTGGTATTTCCTGAAATATTATACTCTGCACCAACACCAATCACCAAAGCCATATTCATAAAATTAATATCTCCTTTAGCATCATTTTCTCTATCAGAATGTGTTTGAGTTATGGGTGAAACAAAATCATCATAACTATATGTACTCTTAGAATTTGCTCTATAATTAAATCCAGCCTTTATTCCAAATTGCCCATAATAAGTAAAGTAACCTATCTCATTAGTTCGCAACTTCAATGTTAGAGGCAATTCTATATATCTAAGGTTATACGTTTGCTCAACATCAGCAGAATATGTTCTAAGAAGTCCAGAGGTGGTTCCTTTATATTTCAAATCACCACCAGCATACAATAAATTAATACCACTAGAAAGCAAATAATTTTTATTGATAAAATATTCTACCGACAACCCATAACCAAATCCTATTTTATTACCATTACTTTCATACCCATCAGAGTTAGCTTTTAACCAAGAAATATTTGGACTAAACTGTAAACCAAACCTTACTTTTCTTTTCTCATCTGGCAACTTAGCTTCTTTGTCATTTGCAAAAGCATCTTCTTGTGCAGAAAGGTTTAAAAAGATTAAGCCAAATACTATTAAAGTAAGTACCTTTGTTTTTTGTATCATATATTTTGTAATTTCAAATCAAAATTAGCTATAAATAAAGCCTAAAACAGTTTATGAAACTCAATTTTTCAACACTCATTTCTTTAATAACATTAGTAATTAGTTTTACTTTGTTTTCTTGCGGAAGCAATCCTTTAGATATTGATGTGAGTGATGTGAAAATTGACCTGAAAGTTAAACGGTTTGATCAAGATTTATTTGCAAACAAAACTAATTTAACTCCAGAACAATTAAAAAAACTAAGCGACAGTTACCCTGATTTTTTTCAAGACTTCACAAACAACATTATTAACATAGGTAACATTGCTAGTCCTGAAGCTCAATACCATTTAAACGCTTTTACTAAAGATCAATACATTAAAGAAATTAAAGCAAAATCTGATAGTATTTTTAATGATTTTAGTAATTATGAGAACCAACTAATAGATGCTTTTAAACATTACAAACATTATTTTCCTAATAAAAATATCCCCGATATTGTAACGTATATTTCTGGATATAACTATGCGATTGTTACAGATGATAATTATTTAGGAATTGGTTTAGATATGTTTTTAGGCAGTAAACATGATGCTTATAAAAGATTAGGTTTACCTCTTTACAAAACAGACTTTATGAGTAAAGAAAACTTGGTTGCAGGAGCTATGTTAGGTTGGATATCAACCGAATTCGAACAACCTGAAAGCAACGCAAATTTATTAACCGAAATGGTGCATCAAGGTAAAATTTTATACCTGTTAGATGCTTTAATGCCTAAAATGGCAAAACCCTTAAAAATTAGCTATACAACCGAACAATTTAATTGGTGTACAGCCAATGAAACTCAAATTTGGTTTTATGTAATTGACAATGATTTACTATACACTAAAAAAACAAGTGATGTAATTAAGTTTATGGGCGAATCTCCATTTATCCAAGGCTTTCCAGAAGGCTCCCCCGGAAGAGTTGGGCATTGGATAGGTTGGCAAATTGTTAAAGCTTATATGGAGAAAAACCCTAACATCACTATTGATCAATTAATGCAAGAAAAAAACGCACAAAAAATATTAAACAAATCAAAGTACAAACCATAAATCAAATGTTGAATTGTGAATTCTGAATGTTGAGTTTTTTCAGACTTTATAAACTTTTAACTTTACAACTTTAAAAAATCAAATGAAAACATCAGATATTAATT
>CBDUPT010000173.1:0-5976 GCA_965369165.1 uncultured Flavobacteriales bacterium
AATGAGTGATAACGCCAAAATTGTTTGGGAACATGAACTAGGAAACCAAGAATACAATAACTACCCTTTTAAGTTTTACAACAAAAATGATTTCAACGCGCCTTTTGCATCTGGGTCTGCAAAATATGACACAATGGTTGTTATTCCTTGCTCTATGGGAACTATGGGTAGAATTGCCAATGGAATTTCTAATGACCTTTTAACAAGAGCTGCAGATGTAATTTTAAAAGAAAGAAGAAAGCTTGTATTAGTAGCAAGAGAAACCCCTTACAATTTAATTCATATTAATAATATGAAAACGGTTACAGAAGCTGGAGGAATAATTTGTCCAGCAACACCATCATTTTATAGTCAACCCAAAACTATTGAAGAAGTAGCTAAAACAGTTGTTGATAGGGTAATTGATTTAATTGGACTAGATAGTAAATCTTATCAATGGGGAAATTAGTCTTTAGTTAAAAAATCAATATTTCGTTTTACCCCTTTAAACTTAGTTCGTTTTACTGGCGATTTTTTAAATATTTCCCGATAAATTTCTTCTGTCAAATCTTCCCATTCATTTTTAGAGTAGTTTAACAACTTTTCATTAGGGTTAAATAAAGGTTCATTATGTGGTTTTGAGAAACGATTCCAAGGGCAAACATCTTGACAAATATCACAACCAAACATCCAATCATTAAATTGTCCTTTTACTTCATTAGGAAGTATTTCATCTTTCAATTCAATAGTAAAATAAGAGATACACTTACTTCCATCTACAACATTATTAGGTAGAATTGCTTCTGTAGGGCAGGAATCAATACAAGCTGTACAAGTACCACAATAATCTTTTATTTCATTATCGTACTCTAATTCTAAGTCAAGTATAATTTCAGCCAAAAAAAAGAATGAACCATTTTTAGGGTTAATGAGCATTGTATTTTTACCTATCCACCCTAAACCACTTCTTTTTGCCCAAGCCCTATCTAAAACTGGTGCCGAATCGACAAATATTTGAGCATTTACTTCCCCTATTTCATCATTAATAAAAAGGGCAAATTCTTTCAATTTCTTTTTGATAATTGAATGATAATCTTGTCCGTATGCATATTTAGAAATTTTATAGGTATCACTTTTTTGTTCCTTTTCTGGAAAGTAATTGTACATTAAAGAAATAACCGATTTTGAGCCTTCTACTAATTTTGTTGGATCCAATCGTTTATCAAAATAGTTCTCCATGTACTGCATTTTTCCGTGCATGTTCTGATTTAACCATTTTTCTAAACGAGGTGCTTCTTCTTCTAAATATTCAGCTTTAGCAATACCGCAAAATGAAAAACCTAAACGAGATGCTTCAGATTTAATTAGCAGGGTATCATTACTTTTAAAGTTCATTTCTAATTAGCTTTGATGAACTTATAAAATGTAGTCTCTTGACTATTATAATTGAATTGGATAACATACAAGCCATTACTCCAAGTACTAATATCAATTATCTGATTATTATTATTCGAATCTTTATCAAAAACAACTTTGCCTAAAGTATTTCTTACTGTTATATTTTTTATATCTATTTGACTTGAAATAGTAATCATTGTTTTTACAGGATTAGGATATACCCTTAATTTAGATTTAGAGTATTCCGCAACTTCTGTAGAATTATTATTACAACTAGTATTGAATAATATATTGGAAGTATATCTATCAAAAACAGGAATGTTATTAGCCCCCATTACATTTGGAGTTCCGATTGCTGCCCACTGATTAGAAGGGATAAAACTTGGTTTTGAAGCATAAGCATAACTTAAATCGGGTAAATTAGAAGTACCTGCTGGGTCAATTGCTCCTTTATTATTGTTACCATGCAAAAAATGACCTGTACCTAAAATCGTATAATTTACTATGTTGTAAGGAAAAGTTGTATTAGGAATATCATTCCCAATAAAATTTTGATCTGGTGAATTATTCGCACTAAAAAAAATACCAAACCCTTCCGACCTATTTCTAAAAAAAGTATTGTGCGGTCCGTTTGGTCCATGAGAATTATCTATTACAATGTTTCTACAAATATTTTGCTCAAACAAATTACTATAAGGATAGTTTCCATGCAAAACCATATCTCCCGCAGAATTATTTGGAGATGAGTCCCAAAAAGGATCTAAAGAATAGTTGTATGCAAATACATTCCCATTTGCCCCTGATTGAACAATCATAGAGTGCCTTAAATGTTCAAAGGTATTGTCTTCTATTAAACATTCATTGGTTGTAGAGTGTAACATAACCCCATAAGCTCTTCCACCACCACCATAACCAAACCCGTGATGAATGTATGATTTATTAATATACAGATTAGAACTGTTCCTACCCTCAACATGGCTATAAGAACAATTTTCAGACTCAACTCCTGAAATCCATGAGTTAACTACATAATTAAAATAAATATTACTTGATTGTTGTGGTGAAGTGCTATCTAATCTATGAATCTTCAGACATTCTATTCCTACATTTTTTATTGGAATAATTTTTTTAATATATGGGCTCCGATTTAAATCAAATCCCATTCTTAATGGGGAATCTAACACTAGTTTATTATTGATAATATTATTAATTTTTACAATTTGACCAACTGAATTGTAAGCCCAAGTTGAAGTAACTAAATCAGTATCTACTTGAATAATTTGAATCCAATCTCCAATACTAAAACCAGAAGTATCTATTACATGAATTGAGGCACTATCCTTTATAGCTGTTTGAGATAATGAAGTGGTATCATTATTTAATGAACTACCAATAGCCGTTATTGAATGCCCTGAACCTCCTAAATCTAGAGTAAAAGTAGTAGAATCAGCTCCTTGCCCTTTTATAATAATATTACTAGGTAAATTTATTGTATTATTAAATAAAAAATTACCGTTAGAAAATTCTAAAATTGCACCATTGGAGGTAATTGAGGCTATTGTATTTGAAAGTACTACATCATTTGGTGTTACACCATCACCAATAGCTCCAGCAACCTGCATATCAATCACTTGAAACCCAATAGTAGAAGTATCTCGTAACCCAGCTAAAGTCCAATCTACTAAACGAGATGTAGGCAATGTTTGAGCATAATTATTAAGTGTTAAACTAAAAAAGGATACAATAATAATTAACACCTTCATAAATCAATTTTTTAAAACAAATTTCCTTGATTAGGACTTTTAATTTTTCCTAAATGCACATAAGCTTTTTCAGTCGCTTCTCGTCCTCTTGGAGTACGCATTAAAAATCCTTCTTTAATTAAAAAAGGTTCATAAACCTCTTCAATAGTTCCTGCCTGCTCACTAACAGCAGTAGCAATAGTGGTTAATCCAACAGGGCCACCTTTAAACTTATCAATAATAGCAGATAATATACGATTATCCATATCATCCAACCCGTGCTTATCTACGTTTAATGCATCTAAACCATAGTTAGCTATTTCTTGGTTAATTCTTCCATCACCTTTTACTTGTGCAAAATCACGCACTCTTCTTAATAAAGAATTAGTTATACGAGGTGTTCCTCTACTTCGTCTGCTAATTTCAGCTGCTGCACTATCATCAATACCAACATTAATAATGTTAGCCGAACGCTTTATAATTGTTTCTAATAACGCTGCATCATAATACTCTAGACGAGATGTTATTCCAAACCTTGCTCTTAATGGTGCAGTAAGTAATCCTGTTCTAGTTGTAGCTCCAACTAAAGTAAATGGGTTTAATTCTATCTGTACACTTCGAGCGTTAGGCCCTGTGTCAATCATTATATCAATTTTGTAATCTTCCATTGCAGAATATAAATACTCTTCTACAACTGGTGATAAACGATGTATTTCGTCAATAAACAATACATCTCCTTCTTCTAGGTTAGTTAACAAACCAGCTAAATCTCCTGGTTTTTCTAAAACTGGGCCTGAAGTAACTTTAAAACCAACATGCAATTCGTTAGCAATAATATTTGCCAAAGTTGTTTTCCCTAATCCAGGTGGCCCATGCAATAAAACATGATCTAAAGCCTCACTTCTTTGCTCTGCAGCCTTAACAAAAATCTTTAGGTTTTCTACTACTTTAGCTTGTCCTGTAAAATCATCAAAAGAAAGTGGACGCAACACTTTTTCAATCTCCTTTTCAGTAGGATTTAAGTTATCACTATTTGCATCCAAATGTTCATTCATGTTACCAAAGATAAGTTTTTTGTTTATCCTTCGACAAGCTCAGGATAACAAAAATAAATTTATTTAATCATCAATTTGCCATTCTTTACCGGTTATGGTTCTTACAATTTCACCTAAATAAACTTTTAATTTAATGACATATTCGGGTGATGAAAATTTTTCATCTATTCCGGAGCTTTTATAATAAATTAACCTATATCCAACACCAGTCCCTATTCCAAACCATCTAATAATTTTATAATCGATAAGCATTGCTGGTTCATAAGAAAGAACAGTAGATTCAACTAACTTAACTTTTTTACCTTTCAGGTCTAAATACTGATAGCTAGCCCCTCCAACACCTAATTGAGTTGCTAAACTAAACTCCCAACGTTTTGAATTATAAAAAGTGTACTCTACATATGGTGAAAAATAAAAATATTCTAAATCTACATCTATTAAGCTATCTTCTATAAAAGCTTGGTTATCTGTTGTTGTTAGCATCTGGTTAATTCCCAAACCTACCTTAAACCTTCTGTCGAAACTTAAACCTACTTTTAAGCCAACGGTTCTAACATCGTTATCTCTAATAAATGAGAACCGGTTATCAAATTTCACATCTAATTTGGGCTTGGTATGAAAACTATTTCTAAATTCTTCTTCAAAAGATGGCCTTTCTGAAACTTGACCAAATACTTTAGCACACAGTAATAGAATAAATAATAAAATTTTAAAATTTAATGTCATCTTGGCTAAGAACACATTAAACATTGTTGCTTAATCTGTTTTTTTTATAATGACGATAGATCAAATATCCAACTGTACCGATAAGTAAGTAAGGAATAAACATCAAATAAATAATTCCACTATTAATATTTTCACCAGCAGTTCCGCCCCCTTTCATATCCGACTCTACAACAGCTTTACACATAGCACACTGAGAGAAGCTAAATACTTGCATTAAAACAAAAACACTTAATAAACTTATTTTTCGAAACGAGATCATACCCCAAATTTACGAATGATTTTAATAATGTAACAACTCTATTTTCGTTGTTCTATTTGGTTTCTTTTAGGTTCTCCTTTCATTGGTGCAAATTCTTCTGTTAACAACATGTCAATAGCATCACCTAATTCTTCTTTAACTGTTTTGTGTATAGTTCCATCAAACAATCCTCTAATCCTACCTTGTTTATCGATTAATATTAAATATTGAGAATGAAGAAATCCTCCAGGTGCAATTTCATCTTTTTGGGCACTAACAAAAAAACCATTTAAAGCTACGTCATAAATTGCTTCTTTTTCTCCAGTCAAAAAATCCCAGGTATCTGTATTTGCATGAACTTTATCAGCATATTCTCTAAGAACCTCAACCGTATCATGTTCAGGATTAACTGTTATAGAAACAAACCTTAAACCTTTTTTATCTTTAAACTTATCTTGGACATAGGCCATGTTTGTTGTCATTTTAGGACAAATAGTAGGACAAGTAACAAAAAAGAAATCTGCAACATATATACTTCCAAGTAAATCATCTCGAGTTACCTTTTTCCCATCTTGGTTTGTAAACTCAAAATAAGGAATGGTGTGATAAAGAGTATCATAAGTCCCATCGGCATTTTTAATAGCCTCCTTAGGACCTATCTTAGGCAATGGAGTAAAATTATGTTCTCCAGTCCATAACATTAAATAAACAGATCCTGGCAATATTATAATTGCTAATAGATAAATAATCTTTTTTGCTTTAGATGTTTTCATAATTGGCTATAAAAAAAGACCATCAAACAATATTGATGATCTTTTAATTTAAATTATATTTTTTG
>CBDUPT010000174.1:0-5974 GCA_965369165.1 uncultured Flavobacteriales bacterium
CGGACAAGCATCTGTACAAGCATTACAACTTGTACATGCTAATAATTCTTCTTCTGTTATATAATCTCTTAATAATGATTTCCCATCATCAAAAGTTTCTATACCTTTTTTCTTTGCAGCTCTAATCCCTTTCCCAACCTCATCTAACCTATCTCTTGTGTCCATCATTATCTTTCTTGGAGATAATGCTTTACCTGTAATGTTTGCTGGACAAACATCTGTACATCTACCACACTCAGTACAAGTATATCCATCCATTAACTGTTTCCAAGTTAAATCAGTAACATCTTTAGCACCAAATCTTTCTGGTTCACCAACTGGTTCTGGAGGTGCAGCATAAGGATCAGCATTAGGATCAAACATTAATTCAACCTCTTTTTTTACAGCTTGCATATTTGTCAACTGTCCTTTTGGTGCTAACTTAGAATAAAAAACATTTGGAAAAGCTAACAAAATATGGAAATGCTTAGAATAAGGTAAATAGTTTAAGAAAGCAAATATTCCGATGATATGAAACCACCATAGACCTCTCTCAGCCATAATCAACCCACTTTCTCCGGCACTACCAAATAAACCAACTAAATGCCTACTTATTGGAAAAGAACCTACTTGAGTATAATGTTCACTACCTAAATTTTGTAATTGAGTATCTGCCGCATTCATTAATAAAAATGCACTCATTAGTAAAACTTCAGTAATTAAAATAAGATTGGCATCTGTTTTTGGCCAAGAAGTCATTTCTTTTCCAAAAAAGCGTTTAATACGCAATACGTTTCTTCTAATTAAGAATATTAAACAAGAAACTAAAACTAATAAAGCAAGTCCTTCAAAAGCAGAGATTAAGAAATGATAAAAGCCTCCCATAAAAGCGAATACACGGTGCTTACCAGTTATTCCATCAATTACAATTTCTAAAACTTCTATATTAATAATGATAAAACCTACATACACAACTATATGCAACAAGCCAGCAATAGGTCTAACAACCATTTTTGACTGTCCCATAGCTACACGAGCCATTAAACTGAACCGCTCCCCTTTTCTGTCGTTTCGGTCTAATTCTTTACCTAGTTTAATATTGGAAATTATTGTTCTTACATTTTTAGCAAATAATAAACCTGCTAAAACTAAAGCAACGCAAAAAACTATAATTGAAATCATTTAATTTTTCTTTTTATCTTTTTTGTCCTTCCTTCCAAAAATTGAAAAATGAACATAACGCTTAGGGTTCTCTCTCATATCAATCATCAACCTATCCATATCTTTACTAACATCTTCTAAATTTTGATACAAACTATCATTCGTCATTAATTGACCTAGTGTACCCTCTCCTTTATTAACTTTATCAAGTGTTACCGATAAATTATCTAATGTATTTTGTGCTTTTTTAAGCGTTGAATTCAAATCTAATGCAGCCAAAGAATCTCCTAAGTTTTTATACGTTTTTAAGGTAGGCTTAACAGATGTATTAATTGTACTGTTCATGTTTTTAGCTAACACATCAAAACTCTCTACAGTTGTTTTTAAATTTGCAATTGCAAGCGTTAAATTCTTTTTATTTCTATCACTAAAAATATCATTTAAATTTTCAAGCGTTTTATTCAATCCTATTACAGCAGTATCTAAAGACATCATTAAATTTTCTGCTTTTTCTTTTATTGGTAAAATTTGTTCAGAGACATCATCAAGCAATGATAACTCTGCAAATGACACCAAAGTATCTCCGGCTTCAATTCCTTGTGAAGACTCTCCAAGCTTTAAACCTATAGCTTTAGAACCTAAAAAATCTAAACTTATTAAGTCGGCTCTAGAATCTTTTGGGATTAATAAATTATCTTCAGTAATATTTAATCTTACTATTACCCTACTTGATTTGTCTGGATGAAAGTAAATAGCATCTACAATACCACTTTTAACACCATTGATAATAATTGGAGCAGAGACAGATAAACCAGGAACTTTAGGGTATACAGCATACACACTATTACTCTTAACAAAAAGATTAGAACCTTTAAGATAATTAAAACCCCAAGCCATTATACCAATTGCAAGAATTGCTACTACACCTACTTTAATTTCTTTAGATATCTTCATTAGGCTGCAAATATCGGTATTGTGATTTGATATACAAAGTTTAACAACACGTAATTATTATTGTCTTGAAAGCTTAATAGCTTCACTTATTGGAATTCTTTTACCATCAGAAAAAGCAACAATAAAAGCATCTTCAAACCCTTTAACTTTTAATTGTAACTGTAGTTTATTTGCATCATCCATACTTTTTTCTGAACCGACAGTATATCGATAAAGTCCACCTGCTTCGTAAAGGCCTACATTTTCTACCCCATTAAAATTAGCAGGTACCAATTCTTTTTTTATTGATGATGTTGCAATTTGAACTTTAAAAACAACTCCTTTTTCAACTTCTGGCTCTTTATTTCTTTTCTTCTTCTCTTTCTTTTTATCATCCTCATCTTTTTCTACTGCCTTGTCATTTTTCGGAATTATTATTTCAGGAACTTTTTCAACTGGAGCATCTTTATCTTGTTTTTGTTCCAACTCCTTTTTATAATCCTTAAAAGCTCTATAAATTGCCGAAGCCATATAATCTTGACCTATACCAGATGTTAAAAATTTTTCTTCCTCTGCATTTGTTAAAAAACCCGTTTCAATTAAAACACTTGGCATACTAGTTTGATGCAACACTAAGAAACCTGCTTGCTTAACCCCTCTATTTTTTCTTCCAACTCTATCAGTAAATTGGGTTTGAATTTTTGCTGCAAAACTCAAACTTTGATCAATAAAAGCATTTTGAGTCATAGTCAGAACTATATATGACTCTGGAGAGTTTGGATCAAAGTCACTATAATTGGTTTTATAATCATCCTCCATTAAAATAGCTGAATTTTCTCGTTTAGCTACTTTTAAATTGGCTTCAGTTTTATGTAACCCCATCACAAAAGTCTCTGTACCTAAAGCACTTTTATTATCAGAAGCATTAGCGTGAATACAAATAAATAGATCTGCATTAGCCTTATTAGCAACTGCTGCACGTTCATATAATTTCAAATAAACGTCTGTAGTACGAGTATAAACAACTTTTACATCCGGAAAATTTTCTTTGATATGCTCTCCTAATTTTAAAGCGATAGCTAAGGCAACATGCTTTTCTTGTGAATTTGAGCCCTGACACCCTCCATCATGACCTCCATGACCAGCATCAATACATACAGTTTTAACTCCAAAAAAATCAGATTTATTCAATTGAAACCCCATTGAATTGGGAATAATCATTACTGATACAAGAAATAAGAATATTAGTCGTTTTATCATTGTTTGAGTTATAATATTGTTAAAACCTAACTTTTAAGTAATACAAATGTTATTTTTTTTAGTTTTGATGACTCTAAAAAAACAGTTAATTATCACAACTTTAATGTTAATAATTCTTATCTAAACGCTTTTTAATCAAGATATATTGATAAGAACTTAGCTTTTTGATGAAACGCAATAGTTATACCAAATTACTTAGCAACCTACTTTACTTTTTTTTAATACTAAGTTTAGATGGGATTATTACATCAAATAAACTCCAAGCTCAAGACATAGACTCATTAGCAACTGTTAATGTAATGCAAGACACTCTAATCAAAACTGATAGTCTATCAATTGACACAATGATTTCTCCAGACGCATTAAAATCTAAAGTAAGTTACAAAGCAACTGATTCTATAAGAATAGATATGAAGAAACAATTGGTTTATCTTTTTGGTAAAGCTGAAGTATATTATGAAAAAATAACATTAAAAGCCGAAGAAATTGAGATTAGTATGGATTCTAGCGAAGTAACTGCAAGAGGTAAACAAGATTCTACTGGAACATTTTATGGCGAACCTATTTTCACAGAAAATGGTCAAGAAGTTAAATCTCATGAGATGAAATATAATTTCGACACCAAAAAAGGAATCATCTATGAAGCCATGACACATGAAGGTGAAAACTATATTCACGGAGAAAAAATATACAAAACACCTGATGATATTCTGTACATCAAAAACGGTAAGTATACTACTTGTAATTTAGACCATCCACACTACTACTTTCATGCGGGTAAATTAAAAATTATTCCTGAAGACAAAATTGTTACTGGACCTGCCAATCTTGTAATTGAGGATGTCCCTACTCCTATTGGTATTCCTTTTGGATTTTTCCCAAACTCTAACAAACAAAAATCAGGAATTTTAATACCTGAACCAGGTCAAAGTGCTCAATATGGATTTTTCTTACTTGGTGGAGGTTATTACTTAGCAGTAAGTGATAAATTAAGCACACAGTTAACAGGAGATTTCTATACAAAAGGAAGTTGGGCTGCTAGCTCTATAACTCAATACAAAAAACGCTATAAATACAGTGGAAACTTAAACCTAAACTATTCTAAGTTTAAAAATAGTTATCCTGAACTACCTGACTATGCTGAAACTACTAACTTTTTTGTAAAATGGAATCATACTCAAGATCCGAAAGCAAGACCCAACAGTGTTTTTTCTGCTAATGTAAACTTTGGTAATAGTCAAAACTATCAGAATAACTACAATAGCTCTGGAACTCAATATTTATCAACTTCATTTAATTCTGCAATCTCATACCGTAAATCTTGGGCTGGAAAGCCTTTCAACATGAGTATAAACGGATATCATAGTCAAAATAGATTAAATGAAACCGTAACCTTACGTTTACCAGAGTTGGCATTTAATGTGTCAAGAATAAACCCTTTAAAAAGAAAAACAACTGTAGGAAAACAAAAGTTCTATGAAAAGATTGGTATTAGCTATAGTATGAATACTAAAAACGAGGTAACTGCTCAAGACTCATTATTTAGTACAAGAAATTTTGATTTACTAAGTAAAGAGTTTAAAAATGGAATGAAACATACAATCCCTTTAAGCACTTCTTTTAAAGCCTTTAAATATTTCACTTTCACTCCTAACTTAAACTACTCTGAAATTTGGTATTTAGAATCTGTTAACAAAACATGGAACAATCAAAACAATCAATTAAACACAGATACTGTTAGTGGGTTCGTTAGAGGAAACACTGTTAGTACAGCCATAAACTTAACAACAAAAATTTATGGGATGTATCAATACAAAGGTAAACTAATCAAAGCATTAAGACATGTAATTACTCCAAGTATTGGTGTTTCATATACCCCAGAAAACAATAGTGGATTAAGGAGTTATACAGACTCTAACAATGTTGAGTATGAATATTCAATTTTTGAAAATGGAATTTACGGAAGACCCAATACTGCTGAGGCAGGCCTAATAAACATGAGCTTAATGAATAACTTTGAAATGAAAGTTAGAAACAGAAAAGATAGTTTAGGAGAAGATAAGAAAATTAAACTATTAGAAAGTTTACGTTTTTCATCAAGCTATAACACCTCTGTAGACTCATTGAATTGGAGTAATATTCAAATTAATGCACGAACCAATATATTTAAAAAAATCACACTGAATTACACAGGGAGCTTAGATCCTTATGCGTTAGACTCTAACCGAACTACCGGAGCAATTAGTAAAATAAATATTTCAGAATATGCTCGAAATGGAAGGTTTGGACGATTAGTTTCATCAAGTTTAGCTGTAAGTTTTTCTTTAAACGGTAAAACTAATAGCAATACTAATGAAGATAGTAATTATGGAACCGAAGCAGAACTAGAGTATATAAGAGCTAACCCTGAAGCATATATCGATTTTAATATTCCTTGGAATTTAAGAGTGAGTTACAATATCAGATATTCTAAACCACAATATCAAAGTAGTATTATTCAAACATTAAACTTCAATGGAGACTTTAGTTTGACTCCTAAATGGAAAGTTGGTTTTAACTCTGGTTATGATTTTGAACTTAAAGATTTATCTTATACATCAGTAGATATTTATAGAGATTTAAATTGTTGGGAAATGAGTTT
>CBDUPT010000175.1:0-5937 GCA_965369165.1 uncultured Flavobacteriales bacterium
CAAGGTCTTTAATTCTACCATTAGTTGCTTCAAATTTTTGAATGTTATCTTGTAAAGCATTCACTAATCTTTTAGCATGTTCTGGAGTCATTAAAATTCTAGACTTCACTTTTGCTTTAGGCATACCAGGCATAACTTTAATAAAATCTAAAACAAATTCTGAATTAGAGTGACTGATAATTGCTAGATTAGAATAAATTCCATCAGCAACTTCTTCGCTTAACTCAATGTTTAATTTATTATCTGTGTTTTCTTGGCTCATAATTATTTAGTTAAAAGTTTTAAAGTAGAAAGTTTAAAGTTACTTTGAACTTTTCCCTTTCTACTTTTAACTCATTTATTCTTCTACTATTGTAGCTTCATCACTGCTAGCAGCAACTAATTGTTCGTATTCTTCTTTAGAACCTACTACGATGTCTCTATAAGCTTTAAGACCAGTTCCTGCAGGAATTAATTTACCTACAATAACATTTTCTTTAAGACCTTTTAAGTCATCTATTTTACCTTTAACGGCAGCTTCATTTAATACTTTAGTTGTTTCTTGGAAAGAAGCAGCTGAAATAAAGCTATCAGTTTGTAAAGAAGCTCTTGTTATCCCTTGAAGTATTGGACTAGATGTTGCTGGTACAGCTTCACGAGTTGTAACAGTTTTCTTATCCATACGCTTCAATTTAGAGTTCTCATCTCTTAATTGACGTGGAGAAACAATTTGACCAGGTTTTAAATCTTCTGATTCACCTGCATCTTCAACAACTAATTTGTCAAAAATCCAATCATTTTCTTCCATGAAGTCACGCTTGTTCACAATCGATTTTTCTAAGAATTTAGTATCTCCTTGATCTTCAATGTATACTTTACGCATCATTTGACGAACAATTACTTCAAAGTGTTTATCATTAATTTTTACACCTTGTAATCGATAAACCTCTTGTACTTCATTAACAATATATTCTTGAACCATTGTAGGCCCTTTAATTGCTAATATATCAGCTGGAGTAATTGATCCTTCTGATAAAGGATTACCTGCTTTTACAAAATCGTTTTCTTGAACTAAGATATGTTTAGATAAGTTAACTAAGTATTTTTTAACTTCTCCACTTCTTGATTCAATAATTACTTCACGGTTACCTCTTTTAATTTTTCCAAAAGAAACAATACCGTCAATTTCAGAAACAACAGCTGGGTTAGATGGGTTACGAGCTTCAAATAACTCTGTAACTCTTGGTAAACCACCAGTAATATCGGCAGTACCACCAGCTACTCTAGGAATCTTAACTAAGATATCACCACCAGAAACTTTATCACCTTCGTTCACAATAATGTGAGCACCAACAGGTAAGTTGTAGGTTCTTAAAACATTTTTCTTACCATCAACAACCGTTAACACAGGTATTTTTTTCTTGTCTTTGATTTCAGAAATTACTTTCTCAGTAAATCCTGTTTGCTCATCTGATTCTTCTTTATAAGTAACACCTAATTCGAAGTTTTCGAAAGCAACTTTACCATCAACCTCAGTTAAAATAACTGCATTATACGGATCCCAATCACAAATAATATCTCCTTTTTTAACTTTAGCACCGGGCTTAGTATAAATTTGAGAACCATAAGGAATATTACCAGTTGTTAAAACAATTTTTGTTTTTGGATCAACAATTTTCATTTCTGCAGAACGACCGATTACTAATTCAATCTTTTCTCCTGCATCATTTTTCTTTTCAATTGTTCTTAATTCTTCAATCTCAACAACACCGTCATACTTAGCTTCAACGCTAGATATTCCAGTAATTTTAGAAGCGGTACCACCAATGTGGAATGTTCTTAATGTTAATTGAGTTCCTGGCTCTCCAATTGATTGAGCAGCAATAACTCCAACTGCCTCACCTTTTTGAACCATTCTTCCTGTAGCAAGGTTACGTCCGTAACATTTAGCACAAACACCTCTTTTTTGCTCACAAGTTAATACTGAACGAATTTCAACTTCTTCAATATTAGTAGCTTCAATTGCTTCAGCAATTTCTTCAGTAATATGTTCACCTGCTTCAACAATGATAGTTTCACCATCCTCTGCATAAATATCATGAACAGAAGTTCTACCTAATATTCTATCATATAAAGGTTCAACTATTTCATCATTATTTTTAAGTGGAGTAGCTATTAATCCTCTTAATGTACCACAATCTGGGTCTGTAATAACAACATCTTGTGCAACATCAACTAATCTTCTTGTTAAGTAACCAGCATCAGCAGTTTTAAGAGCAGTATCGGCTAAACCTTTACGTGCACCGTGAGTAGAAATAAAGTACTCAAGTACTGAAAGACCTTCTTTAAAGTTTGCTAAAATTGGATTTTCAATAATCTCTTGACCTGTACTACCAGATTTTTGTGGCTTAGCCATTAATCCCCTCATACCAGATAACTGACGAATTTGCTCTTTAGAACCCCTTGCCCCAGAATCAAACATCATATAAATAGAGTTAAATCCTTGTTGGTCATTTTTAAGGTTATTCATTAACGTATTCGTTAATCTTGTATTTGTGTGTGTCCAGATATCAATTATTTGGTTGTAACGCTCGTTGTTAGTGATGAACCCCATATTATAGTTATTCATTACTTCATCAACTTCAGCATTGGCTTTTTCTACCATTCCAACTTTTTCCTCAGGAATCATAATGTCATCAAGGTTGAACGATAACCCTCCTCTAAATGCCATTCCATATCCTAAACCTTTAATATCATCTAAGAATTCTACAGTACGTTTTGTACCAGTAATTTTTAAAATTCTACCAATAATATCTCTTAAAGATTTTTTAGTTAAAAGTTCGTTTACAAAACCAACTTCATCAGGTACCATTTCATTAAAGATAACTTTACCTGTTGTTGTTTCAATTAGTTTTTCAACGATTTCACCGTTTTCAACATCTTTAGTTTTTACTGTGATTTTTGCATGTACATCTAATGCACCTTCATTATTAGCAATAATTACTTCTTCTGGAGAATAGAAAGTTTTTCCTTCACCTTTAACAACGATATCACCTTCAGTTACTTTTTCTTTTGTTAAATAATAAAGACCAAGTACCATATCCTGAGAAGGAAGTGTAACTGGAGTACCATTTGCAGGATTTAAGATGTTATGAGAAGCTAACATTAATAATTGAGCCTCTAAAATTGCTGCGTTACTCAATGGTAAGTGAACAGCCATTTGATCCCCATCAAAATCCGCATTAAATGCAGTACAAACTAATGGATGTAAACGTATTGCTTTTCCTTCAATTAATTTTGGTTGGAAAGCTTGAATACCTAATCTGTGTAGAGTAGGAGCCCTGTTCAATAATACTGGGTGTCCTTTCAATACATTCTCTAATATATCCCAAACTATTGGGTCTTTTTTATCAACTATTTTTTTAGCAGATTTTACAGTTTTTATTATACCTCTTTCAATTAACTTACGAATAATGAAAGGCTTGTATAATTCTGCTGCCATATCTTTAGGAATACCACATTCGTGTAGTTTAAGATCTGGACCTACAACAATAACAGAACGAGCCGAATAATCAACACGTTTTCCTAATAAGTTTTGACGGAATCTACCTGATTTACCTTTTAAACTATCAGACAAAGATTTTAAAGCTCTGTTCGCATCAGTTTTAACAGCACTAGATTTTCTAGAGTTATCAAATAATGCATCAACAGATTCTTGTAACATACGTTTTTCGTTACGTAAAATTACATCTGGAGCTTTAATTTCCATTAATCGTTTTAAACGATTGTTTCTAATAATTACTCTTCTATATAGATCATTTAAATCAGAAGTAGCAAATCTACCTCCATCTAATGGTACTAAAGGTCTTAATTCTGGAGGAATAACCGGAACTACTTTAATTACCATCCATTCTGGTTTGTTTTCGATACGCTTGTTTGCAGAACGGAAAGATTCAACAACTTGAAGTCTTTTCAATGCTTCATTTTTACGTTGTTGAGAAGTTTCTGTATTTGCTTTATGTCTTAAATCATAAGATAGTGTATCTAAATCTAATCTTTGTAATAAATCATAAAGTGCTTCTGCACCCATTTTTGCCAAAAATTTGTTTGGATCAGTATCGTCTAAATACTGATTTTCTTTTGGCATTGCATCTAAAATATCTAAATACTCTTCTTCAGTTAAAAAGTCTAAATATTCTACTGGTTCACCTTCTGCATTGACTGCTCCGGCTGCATTAATTACTACGTATCTTTCGTAATAAATAATGGTATCTAATTTTTTAGTTGGTAAACCTAAAAGGTAACCAATTTTATTAGGTAATGATTTAAAGTACCATATGTGTGCTACAGGAACAACTAATGAAATGTGTCCCATTCTCTCTCTTCTTACTTTCTTTTCTGTTACTTCAACACCACATCTATCACATATAATTCCTTTATATCTAATTCTTTTATATTTACCACAGTGACATTCCCAGTCTTTAACCGGCCCAAAAATTCTTTCACAAAATAAACCATCTCTTTCAGGTTTATATGTTCTATAATTAATGGTCTCAGGTTTTAAAACTTCTCCACTTGATCTTTCTAAAATCATTTCTGGTGAAGACAAACTGATTGTGATTTTAGAAAAATCACTTGTCTGTTGGTTACTATCTCGCTTAAAAGCCATATTGTTGAGTTATTTGTAAGTTCAAATTAAATTAATTAGTCCATTGTAATGTTAAGAGATAAACCTCTTAGCTCGTGTAACAATACATTAAATGATTCTGGGATACCAGGTGTTGGCATCGGTTCACCTTTAACAATTGCTTCGTAAGCTTTCGCTCTACCTTTAACGTCATCAGACTTAATAGTTAAGATTTCTTGAAGGATGTTAGCAGCACCAAATGCTTCTAATGCCCAAACTTCCATTTCTCCAAATCTTTGACCACCAAATTGTGCTTTACCACCTAATGGCTGTTGCGTAATTAATGAGTATGGTCCAATAGAACGGGCGTGCATCTTATCATCTACCATGTGTCCTAATTTCAACATGTAGATTACACCAACTGTTGCTGGTTGATCAAATTTCTCACCTGTTCCACCATCATATAAGTAAGTTTTACCATACTGTGGTACACCTGCTTTAATACAATAGTCATTAATTTCTTCAACTGAAGCACCATCGAAAATTGGAGTAGCAAATTTCTTATCTAATTTTTGCCCTGCCCAACCTAAAACAGTTTCATATACTTGTCCAAGGTTCATTCTTGATGGTACACCAAGTGGATTTAATACAATATCAACTGGAGTTCCGTCTTCTAAGTATGGCATGTCTTCTTCACGAACGATATTGGCAACAATACCTTTATTTCCATGACGACCCGCCATCTTATCACCAACTTTAAGTTTACGTTTTTTAGCTAAGTAAACTTTTGCTAGTTTAACGATACCTTGAGGTAACTCATCTCCAACTGAAAGAGCATATTTCTTTCTCTTGAATTCTCCTAAAATTTCATTAGCCTTAATGCTAAAGTTATTTAGGATTTGACCAATTTGTGTATTTAATTCTTTAGAAGTAGTCCAATTTTTAGAGTCGATGAAAATGTAATCATCAATTTTCTCTAATACTTTAATACTAAACTTAGTTCCTTTAGAAATTATTTCTTCGTTGTAATAGTTAACTACACCTTGTGAAGTTTTACCACCAACAACAGCATATAGCTTCTCGATTAAGATTTTCTTTAATCCAGCTATTTCTTTGTTGTACTCTTCATCAAACTGTGCGATTAAAGTTTTTTCTTCAGCTCTTGAATTTTTATCTTTAATAGCTCGTTGGAATAATTTTTTATTAACGATAACACCTTTTACAGAAGGCCTTACTTTTAATGAAGCATCTTTAACATCACCAGCTTTATCACCGAAGATAGCTCTTAAAAGTTTTTCTTCTGGAGTTGGATCAGTTTCTCCTTTAGGAGT
>CBDUPT010000176.1:0-5882 GCA_965369165.1 uncultured Flavobacteriales bacterium
TACCATAAAAATGGAATGCTCCGTTATACTGGTAGTTTTAAAGATGACAAACCAATTGGAGTTTTTAAGTATTATTTCGAAACAGGTGAGTTACAAGTTAAAATGACTCATATTGGCAATAACTCTTATTCAAATGCTTACTACATTACTGGGGAGTTGAAAGCTACTGGTAAATATGAAAACCAAAAGAAAGATAGTATTTGGTCTTTTTATGATGAGAAAGGTTACAAGATGGCTGAAGAATTTTATCTGAGTGGGAAAAGAGAAGGAACATGGTATGTGTATTTTCCTAACGGTAAAATAGCTGAAGAAAAAGAGTATACAAATGATATAGAAAATGGGAAGTGGAATAGATATTTTGCAAATGGCAAACCAAAAATGACTGCTACCTACGTTAATGGAGTATTAGAAGGAAGAGCAACTTATTATGGTAATAATTATAAAAAAGCTGTTTCTGGAGTGTTTCATAAGGATGTTAGAGATGGATTTTGGACCTTTTATGAAGGAGATGGTAAAACAGTAAGAAAGAAAGAACAATATAAAAATGGAGTTAGAATAGATGCTAATAAGGATGATGATGTGATTGATGATAGAGAGATTGAGTATCTACCAGAAAGTATTTTAAGTCCTGATAATTTTTTATCCCCTAGATAATTTTTGAAAGTGAATAGTAAAGGAAAAGTGTTGGTTGCCATGAGTGGCGGAATAGATAGCTCTGTAGCAGCAATGTTGTTACATGAGCAAGGTTATGAAGTAATAGGCATTACCATGAAAACATGGGATTATGCTTCATCTGGTGGAACTAGAAAAACAACAGGATGTTGTAGTTTAGATGATATTAATGATGCTAGAATTTTAGCAGTTAATATGGGGTTTCATCATATTATACTAGATATTAGAGAGGAGTTTGGAGATTATATTATTGACAATTTTGTTGATGAGTATTTAGCCGGACGAACCCCAAATCCATGTGTTTTATGTAATACACATATTAAATGGGATGCTTTATTAAGAAGAGCCGATCAGTTAGGTTGTGAGTTTATTGCAACAGGTCATTATGCTCAAGTTCGTAAAGAAAATGGTAGGCACATCATTTCTAAAGGTAAAGATGAAAACAAAGATCAGTCTTATGTTTTATGGGGGTTAACTCAAGAAGCTTTAGCAAGGACTTTATTCCCTTTGGGTGGTTTTTCTAAACCAGAAATTAGAAAGATGGCTTTAGATAGAGGATATGAAGAACTTTCTAAAAAAGGTGAGAGTTTTGAGATTTGTTTTGTTCCGGATAATGATTATAGAGGTTTTTTAAAACGTAGAGTTGATGGTTTAGAAGAAAAAGTTGATGGAGGAGATTTTGTAGATATTAATGGGAAAGTGATTGGAAAACATAAAGGATATCCGTTTTATACCATAGGTCAACGAAAAGGATTAGAGGTAGCTTTTGGAGATCCAAGATATGTGGTTAAAATTAATGCTGAAGCAAATATTGTAGTACTAGGTACCAAAGAAGATTTGAATAGGAAAGAAGTTTTTGTTCGCAATCCTAATATTAGTAAATTCGATAAACTTCCAAATTCTATGGAAGCTCTAAGTAAAATCCGTTATAAAGATAGAGGTCAAAATAGTGAGATTTCTGTGTTAGATGATGGAAGAATAAAAATTGATTTTTTCGAAGAAGTTCAAGGTGTAGCTCCTGGACAATCAGCCGTTTTTTATGATGGGAATGATTTAATAGGTGGTGGGTTTATTGATAACTAATTTCTTGTGATTATCCCCTTGAGGGGATTATAGGGGTGTTTTTTTCGTAACTTTAAATTCTTGAAAACAACTATACTCATATTATTTAGTATTGTTATTCTTTTTTCTTGTAAAAAGGATAGTGATGATTATGTTCAGCCAGACATAGGTCAAGGATACGCTGGGATGGAGTTAGGTAAGTATGTTGTTTATGATGTAGATTCTTTTTTTTATGATGATTTTACTGCATCAATAGATACTTCAATTTTTAAAATTAAAGAAGTTGTTGCTGAATCTTATACAGATTTAGAAGGTGAAGAAGCCTTTAAAATATATCGTTATAAAAAAAATAGTGATACAACTTCTTGGGTGTTAAAAGATGTGTGGAATGCCAAATTAATAAAAACCAATTTTCAAAAAACTGAAGAAAATGTAAAGTTTATAAAATTGATTTTTCCAGTAAGAGAGGGTCGTGTTTGGAATGGAAATTCCATGAATAATTTGTCATCAAGAGAGTATGAATTTGTTTCTATTGATGCTTCAGAAAATATAGGAGGGAATTTATTAAAAAAGGTTTTAACTGTAAATCAATTAGAGAATTTAAATTTAATAGAACAGCAACAGTTTGTAGAAAAGTATGCTAAATCGGTAGGATTAGTTTACAAAAGAAATATGGATTTAGTAAGGGACAATCTCTCATCTCCATGGAGAGGATATGATGTTACTTATACTTTAAGTTCATTTGGGGGTTAGGAAGCTTTTATCCCAATAACACAAACATCGTCAATTTGTTCTAGGTCTCCTTGCCATTGTGTAATTGTTTTATCTAAGTTATCACCTTGATCTTTCATTTCAAGATTATTCATTTCTAACAATAGCTCTTTAAATTGAGAGTACTTGAATTTCTTTCCTTTCGGTCCACCAAATTGGTCAGCGTACCCATCAGAAAATAAATATATACAGTCATTCTTTTTAAGTTGAACTTTATGATTGTTAAACTTTATATTAAGGTTGTTTTCTCCGGAGCCAATACTAATCTTATCTCCTTTAATTTCTTTTATACTATTATCACTTACTATATATAAAGGATTGTAAGCTCCTGCAAACTGTAATACATTAGTGTTTTTGTTTAAAGAGCAAATGGCAATATCCATCCCATCTTGAATATGGTTGTATTCAAGATTGTTTTGAAGAGTTTGATACACACTTTTGTTTAACTCTTGTAAAATTTCAGAAGGTTTGGTAATGTGTAATTCATTCACAATTCTATTTAAACTATTGTACCCAATTAAACTTAGAAATGCTCCTGGAACTCCATGACCAGTGCAGTCTACAACCGCAAATAAAACTTCATCATCTTTTTTCTCTATCCAGTAAAAGTCACCACTTACAATATCCTTTGGTTTAAACAAAACAAAAGATTCTTTTAAATAATGGTTCATTAACTTTAAGTCTGGAAGAGTTGCATCTTGTATTCTTTTAGCGTAATGAATACTGTCAGTAATGTGTTTATTTTTTTCTTCAATAACTTCTTTTTGTAACACAACCTCTTGTGTTCTTTTAGCAACTTCATCCTCCATTATTTCGTAATGCCTAGCGTTTTCTAAAGCAATTACAGTATAGTGTGCTAAGGTTTTTAAATAGGTAAGGTGGTGTTTGTTGTAGGCATTTTCTTTAAGCGATTGGATTGTAATTAAGCCAATAACTTTATCGCCTTTTCTTAAAGGGTAAAAAATTAATGATAATGGGAATTCTCCAGCAACCACAACAACTTTACTCACATAATTAATGTAATCTACCCTGTTGTCATTAATGAATATTTCTTTATTATTTTCAATGCACCAAACTGAGTAATTGTCTTTATTATCCATTGATACAACAATCCCTTCATGTCTCTTGCCGTCCTCATAGTCATATTTGTATTCAATCTCTTGTTTAGCTCCATTGTATAATCGAACACCAAATATATTAGCATCCATTAACTTATTCATGTTTTTGTATAAACGTTCTGTAACACTTTCAAAGTCAAGAGTAGAGATTAATTCTTGCCCCATTTTTGATAATAGTTCCGTATCAGAATAATTCTTTTCAAGTTCAGCAGTTCTAGCTCTAACTTGTTCTTCCATATTTTCATATACTTTAGCATTATCTAATGCAATTGAAGTGTAAATAGCAAGATTTCGAATCATATTTAAATGATAATCTGAGTAGGCATTTTTATCAAAAGATTGAACTGTAATTACTCCAATTTTTCTTTCTTTTATAATTAGTGGGCAATAAATAATAGACTGTGTATTTCCTCCAGCAACAGGGGTTGTCATTTTTGGGAAATAGGAGTTATAATCATTGTCGTAATCATTAATTAAAATGTCTTGTTGTTTTTTAAAGCATATACAAGCCAACCGATTATCATCATCTAAATTATAACCAGTTTCTGCTAATTTTTTACCGTTCTCTATATATCCAGGAAAGGTTAAGGTATTGTCATTTTCATTATAGATACCAATTCCAAACCCGTCAGCTTTCATTAATTTATTAGCATTTTCGTATACTTTTATATTTATTTCGCTAACAGAAAGACTAGTAGTAATTTCATTGCCAATTTCACTTAGGGTTTGTATATCTTCAAAATAGTTATTAAGCTGTTCGTTTTTTTGTTCAAGAAGAGCTTTTTCTTCTTGCATTTGCTCTAACCTACCTTTAAGTTCAAAGGTTTTAAGTTTTTTGTCTTCCGTTTCTTTATTGTAAATATCCTTCGCTGCATGATAAGCTTTAAAATGAGTTACATAATTTTTAAAGTCTTCTATTTTTTCAAAATAATCAGAAAGTAAAAGATGACATTTTGAAACAATATCATAAGCTTTAATTTCTGTTGCAATAGTTATTGCTTGATTTAAAAATTGATTAGCTAAATCAATATTGTTTTGAGTTAAGTGTAATTTCCCTATCTGGAAATTAGTCTCCGCTTCACCAGATTTAAAACCAAGGTCAATTCTTAGTTTTAAACTTTTGTTAAAATAAATTAATGCATTTTTAGGGTCATTTTTCTGTACATAAATCTCTCCAATACCATTCAATGCATAAGCTTCAATGCTTTTTTCACCAACTTCGTTAGTTACTTTAGCACATTCCATTCGATATTCTAAGGCATTATCATAATTACCTAAGTTGTAATAAGATTGACCTATACTATCTAGTATTTTTAGTAGAATAGCTTTGTCATCAATTTTTTCTGCTATTGTTTTTCCTTTTTTCAGATAGTCAATAGCTTTTTCATTTTCATTAGTTGTAGAATAGGCTAACCCAATACCATTTAAAGCATTTGCCATACCCGAATCATAGCTAGCTTTTTCAGCTACATTTAAAGATTCTTTGGCGTAATAGATTTGCTTTTCATAGTCCCCTAAAAAATAGAAAATAACACAAAGATTATATATAATATCAGCCTCGTGTTTAAAATCCTCTTCTTGATTTAATAGTTCGCGAGCTTTAGAAGTGTACTCTAATGCTTCTTCGTAATTGGATTGCCACATTTCAGCAGCACCAATATTTCCTAAAGCCCAGCCAGTGCCTAAATCATAATTAATTTCTTGAGCTTTAGCAAGTGTTATTCTTGCTTCTTCAAGTGCCTTAGAAGGATTATTTCGTGTAATTTTCCAAGTAGATTTATTTTCTTGGTCAATTAATGTGTTGATATTTTGAGTTGAAGAGGGATTCACAGTTTTTTCCTTGCGAATCAAATATAATAATTTCAATCATAAAACCACATTATTAGGCTAAAATCATTGTGTTATTATTTACTATTCCATGCACTTTTCCAATCAATTCTTTATCAATTAAAGGAGTGTTTTTGCTTTTTGAAATGATATCTTCTTTAGCTAAAACCCATTTTTCAGTTGGATTAAATAAGGTTAAATTAGCTTGTTCACCTTCTTGAATTATTGAGTTTTTTAATCCTAAAATAGTTCGTGGTGCAGTGGTTACTTTCTCTATATAATTAGCTATGTCTAATTTATCAGATAGTGCTGTATTAGCAGCGGAAAAAGAAGTTTGTAGGTTAACTATTCCAAAAGCTGCATGATCAAACTCACATTGTTTTTCTTCTATGTCTTCAGGTGTGTGATCAGAACATATAACATCAATAGTTC
>CBDUPT010000177.1:0-5871 GCA_965369165.1 uncultured Flavobacteriales bacterium
CACTTTATAAGAAGATTTAATTATGATAACAACTTAATTGGAAGTATTAATCTGATTAATGAATCTATCAAACATAAAATAGAAAGATTTGTTTTCACCTCTTCTATAGCTGTTTATGGAGCGCTAACTCCTCCAATGAGAGAAGACATGTACCCACAACCTGAAGACCCTTATGGCGTAGCAAAATATGCTGTAGAGCTTGATTTAAAAACTGCTCATGAAATGTTTGGTTTAAACTTCACTATATTTCGACCACATAATGTTTATGGTGAATACCAAAACATTGGAGATAAATATAGAAATGTTGTAGGAATATTTATGAATCAATTAATGCAAGGAAAATCTCTTTCAGTATTTGGAGATGGCCAACAAACTAGAGCTTTTAGCTATATTGGAGATGTTGCACCATTTATTGCCAACTGTGTTAATATTCCTGCGTCTAAAAATGAAATTTTCAATATTGGTGCTGACAAAGAATATACGGTATTAGAGTTAGCTGAAACTATACAAAAATCAATGGGAATGACTCAACCAATAATGCATTTAGATGCTAGAAATGAAGTTGTTCATGCACATGCAGATCATCAGAAAGCTAAAGCAATTTTTAATATTAACCAGTTTACTTCTCTTGAAGAAGGAATAATTAAAATGTCTAATTGGGCCGAAAAAGTTGGTTCAAGAAAAAGTTCTAAATTTGAGAACATAGAAATTACAGAGAAACTACCACCTTTTTGGTCAGAATAATTTATGCCAAAGATATTATTTATAGCTACTCATCGTCCAAACAGATCTCCTAGCCAGAGGTTCAGATTTGAGCAATATTTAGATTTTTTAAAAAGCGAAAATTGGCAATACGATTTTTCTTATCTGATAACTGAAAAATCAGATAAAATTTTTTATAAAAAAGGACATTTTTTTCAGAAAATATTTATCATAATTAATGGTTTTTTCAAACGATTAAAAGATGTAAATAGAGCATCAGAATATGATATAGTTTTTATCCAGCGAGAAGCTTTTATAACAGGTACAACTTATTTTGAAAAAAGATTTGCAAAAAGTAAAGCTAAACTAGTATTTGATTTTGATGATTCCATTTGGCTTTCAAATGTTTCTGATGCAAACAAAAAATGGAATTGGTTAAAAAACCCAAACAAAACAAGAGAGATTATAACTATATCTGATATGGTTTTTGCTGGAAACCAATATTTAGCAAATTACGCCAAAGAAACTAATAATAACGTGGTGATTATTCCTACAACAATTGATACAAAGGAATATAAGCCTATGACTGGAGGAAATGAGAAAATATGTATTGGTTGGAGCGGAAGCATAACTACAATCCAACACTTTGAATATGCTATACCTTTTTTAACAGAAATAAAAAAAAAATATAAAGATAAAGTTGAAATAAAAGTAATAGGTGACAGTAACTATGTCAATCATAAGCTTGACATACAAGGTATAGGTTGGGATAAAGAAACAGAGGTGAAAGAACTATCTTCATTTGATATAGGTATAATGCCTTTACCCGATGACGAGTGGTCAAATGGAAAATGTGGCTTAAAAGGTCTGCAATATATGGCTATAGGAATCCCTACAATTATGTCTCCTGTTGGCGTAAATACCGAAATTATTAATGATGGAAAAAATGGCTTTTTAGCCAATTCTAATGATGAATGGATTTCAAAAATTGAAGCATTAATTGAATCAAAAGAATTAAGAGTTAAATTAGGAGTAAAAGGAAGAGAAACTGTTATAAATAAGTACTCTGTAGAAGCAATTAAGGATAGTTATTTATCATTATTAAAGCAATTGATTTAATGCAAAACATTAGCATTTACATACTAATAATATTTAGTTGTATTTTTTTGTTCTATTTATATAAAGAAATTCAAGAAATAATATTTCTAAAAAAAGCATTAAAATCAATTATTGGAAAATCTAAGATTGAATCTATAGAAGATTTAATAAAGATTAAAAAATTTTTAAATAAAAACATAAACTATAATGATGAATTCAAAAATGATAAAAGACCTATTTTAAGAGCAACAGCATCGCAAACTTTAAAAACTAACTATGGTTTCTGTGGTGAAAACGCAAGAGTGGCAATTAAATTTCTTTTGCTTGGTGGAATAAAAGCAAGAAGGATATATCTATTTAGAAAAGTATGGCAACATGTTTTAATAGAGCATCAATGGGAAAATGAATGGTTTATGTTTGATGGCCATTATGATCCTGATACTATTTTACATGACAGTAAAGTTGCTTCAATAAATAGTGAGAATATCAATAATTATCCTGATGACTATCCTAACAACCCTTATCTTGAGTTTTGTAGAGTTAAACTCTTCTATAAAATCTCTCCTTTAAAATCCTTGTCAAAAACAAAACTACCTAGCCCAATTGTTTACATAATGGAATCTCCTTATCTCATTAAGGCTTTCTTATTTTTATTATTAAGTACAGCTGCAATTACCTATTTACTATAATAATGAATTATTTTCTTTATTAGTCTTATCTACAATTAACACTAATGCGACTACAAAAAACATCTGAGCAGGAATCTTGTAACGAGATAAAGCTCCATAGTTATAGGAACTTATTCCAACACTAATTCCAAATAAAATCGAAAATAATAATAAAAAAGTAATGTCTTTATTTTTTGATATCACCCTAAACAAACTAAGCCTATATTTAAATAATAGATATATAACAAAAAAAACTAAAATTGTTCCCTCAATTGCACCCAGAAAAGTAGATGCATTATAGACTTCCCAAGGATAAGGCCTAAAAAATGTCACCTCAATAGCAGCAGGTATTTTTTTTAGAATACCTGTAGTGGTATAATCCATATCACCTAATGTATATCCAGATTGATGCTTAGTTTCAGAAACTGTAGTATGCCAAGTCTGAAAACCTTCCAAAGTTCCCTCAATTCTATCAAGATTATATTTTCCTGCACTCTGTGATAATTGGTCTGTTAAAAAGTAAGAACTAATAATTAAGGCTATAGCAACTATAGGAGCTATCAATTTTCTTAAAAATGAACTCTTAATTAACGCCTTTAAATTTGATTGAACCCAAATAAATAAGCATGGATAAAGGATATATAAAATATAAGGTTTAACACTAGCTATGGTAATTGTTGCAATAATTATTATAACAAAACTAAGCCATTTTTTTCTCTTGAAAATAACTATATTCATAAACGAATAAACTAAAAAACCAACCGATGCTAGTGTAATCGTATCTTTTAGTATTCCTGAGCCCCATAATATCACAGAAGGAATAAAAAAGAAAGCATAGAATAGAGGTTTTCTTAAATGAGGATAAATTTTACAAAATACATAATACATATTCCAAGCTCCCAAGAATGAAAGAACAGAGTAGATAACGGTACTAACTACATAAGATTGAAAACAAACCAAGTTTATTAAAGCAGTAATTTTTACAGTAGTAAAATTAGCTGAAGAATTTAAAAAAGCATGTCGATTAAATGCAAACTTATATTTGTACCAGTTCATATTATCTACTGAACTAAAAAATAATTTATACCTTTCCAATGGATCTTCTATTATATAGGTAAGCATATCTCTACCTGTATTATAATAGGAATAGGTATCTCCACCACCCCAATAATAAACTGTAAGGAACATAAAGCCTAATCCCCCAAATATCTTTATATAAAAAGCTTTTATAAAATATTCGTAGTTAGGATCTGTCTGAGATTTTTTTCTATAGTAAGCATAAAAAATTATCGACAAAATTACTATATAACAGAACGCAAGAATGTAGTCAAAAGCCCATATATCCGGAACGTAACTCATATAGTTATTTTATGAAAAACTTATTTATAATACTCTAAACAAAGTTAGAAGAAAAAATCAGATAGCGATAACTTAGATTTTTTTTGAATAATTTACCCGAAGAGGAAGAATTATTCCAACCATTAAGAACATTATTGAAGTAATCTTATACCTTGACAATGCTCCAAAATTGTAAGAACTTATACCTACCACTACACCAAAACAAAAGGAGAAAAACAACATAAACAAAATGAAATTATCTCTCATAATTGCTTTAAAAAAATACATTCTTGAATAAAACAAAACACCAACAACAATTATCAACATTATAAGTGCTTCTATTGCTCCAAGCAACATTGGCAAATTGTTTACTTCCCAAAAATAAGGTCTAAAGAAGGTTACATTAATGGATGCTGGAATCTTCAAGAAAACATCCATTGGCTTTTCAACTACCCCCCCTAATGTATAACTATTTTGGCCATGAGCAAAAACGTCCATAGAGTGAAAAGTTTGAAACCCTCTCAGCGTATTAAATAAATTTGAAATTCGATATTTCGAATCAATATCTGTAGTTAGATAATTTAAAATTAATCCCAATCCGATTATAACTATAAACATTAAAAAATTAATCCATCTTCGTTTCTGATTAGAACTTATGTTTTCTGTAATTAGTGGAATTATCCAAATTAAACTAAGGGGTATAAAAACTATAATAAAAATAGGCTTTAAACTATAGGTTAAAGCAATAGATAATATCCCTACTAATATGTTTCTTATTATATTTTTTTTGTAATTAAAAACATTAACCAATGTTAATAACAATACGAAAACTAATGCAACAACTAATGTATCTTTTAAAATTCCAGAACTCCAAATTAAAGCAGTTGGCACAAGAAAAAAAGGAATTACAAGATATTTTTTAGCAGTTGGGTAAAGCTTTACAAAACAAATATAACCCAGCCATAATCCAATAAATGAAACTACAGAAAACAATAAAGTAGTAGCTATATATGAGCCCATCCCTAAAATATTAAATAGAAAAACTATTTTACTAAAAAACCACGTTGTAGGTCTTTCATAATAAAAACCATATTGCTCTAATGGATTATAAGCACAGTTTTTTAATTCAGAATACGAACTAAAAAAAGTAGAAATAGTATTACTAAAATCTTGAGCTAAATTTTCCCTTAAATTTTCTGCGATTTCAAAATATAAAAAGGTATCACCTCCTTGATAGTAATATGTTGAGATTAAAAAAAATGCTAAACCTCCCGCTAATTTTATAGTAAGTGCAGGAATAAAGTATTGATAACTTTGATTATTTTGCACCTTATTTTTATATACTTTAAAAGCAATAAAATAAATTACAGCTACATAAAATAAACTAACAAATATATCAAACCATTCCGTTTGTGGAATCATAAATTTTAAAGTAATGCAACTAGTTTCAGCTACAAATAACGCTAATAAAATTAAGGAAATAAAGCAATTGCTTCCTTCTTCTATTCAACTATTAAGCTTACAAGAAATTAAATGTTTAGAAGATATTCCTGAAACTTCTCCTACCATTGAAGGTAACGCCATCCAAAAAGCTGAATATGTTTATAAAAATTATGGCTACAACTGTTTTGCTGATGATACTGGATTAGAGATTGATGCTTTAAATGGAGAACCTGGTGTTTATTCAGCTCGATATGCTGGTGAGCAGAAGGATGCTAATGACAATATGGATTTAGTACTTCAAAAACTGGTTGGCAAAGAAAACAGAAATGCCCGATTTATTACTGTTATTGCTTTAATTATTGATGGAAAAATAACTTGTTTTGAAGGTATTGTTGAAGGCACCATTACTCTTGATAAAAGTGGTAGTGAAGGATTTGGTTATGACCCTATTTTTAAACCTAATGGGTTTGATATTACTTTTTCTGAAATGGATTTAGAACAAAAAAATAAAATTAGCCATAGAGGAAAAGCTGTAAGCCAATTATCTAATTATTTAACTAGCTAATTCTATAATTTCTGTTAGCATTTGTTTTAACTCTACTCCCTCATAAGCTGCCATTTG
>CBDUPT010000178.1:0-5860 GCA_965369165.1 uncultured Flavobacteriales bacterium
AGCTCTCATTGAGTCAAACTCCTATCTACGAAAGAGTTAAAAAGCTTGAAAAAATAGGTGTAATTAAAAACTATGTAGCAATACTAGATGGTGAAGTAATTAATAAATCATTTATGGTTTTTATGAATATCACTATAAAGGAACACAACTATGAAAGTCGTAAAAAATTCATAGATGATATTTCAGCACTAAAAGATGTATCTGAGCTTTATCATACCTCTGGAACATTTGACTTTTTAGCCAAAGTTAGGTTTGCAAACATTAAAGAATATAGAGATTTTCTAGTTAATCAAATAGCTACAGTAGACAATATAAGTGATATTGATAGTCAAATAGTTTTAGAAGAAATTAAGAACTCTACTTACATCAATCTATAAACTACTTAATCTCAAATAATGGAATAAAAGTGAGATTATAAACTGTTTTAGGACTCTTTAAAAACCCTGGACGATACTTACCAGTAGAAGCACTATAAAATTGTTCTTCAAAAGGTTTTTCAGAATTTTTCTTTAAATTTTCTCCTGTTCCAAAAAAGTTAATGTTAGTAAACTGAACTATATAATCTTTTTCTTTACTTCTATAACGAATTACTACATCTCCATTAAATTTATTTTTATTTACGATTGTTGGGACACCAGCTACGCCAGTTTTATTAGGGTCGGTTGCATGGTTTTTTAACTTTCCAATTATTTGACCATTTTCGATTATTACTTTCTTGAATAATTTAGAATTCTCAAAGTAGGCTAGAATTTCATCTTTACTTTTATCTGTTAAATATGATTTTTGCCAACTAATCTTGCCATCAACTAAATAAAAATTTTGATCTTCTGCCTGAGAAAATGCATTTAAAGAGAATAATAAAATCAGAGAAAAAATAAAGTACTTCATAGTAAAACGTTTATGCAACAAATATACCAATTACTAAAAACCTAAACTTAAGAATTTGGTTACATTAATTTTTTCTCAAATATATTTTTTATCCTAACTTAGTATGCTACAAATCAATTTATTATAAATTATTATGAAAAAAAATATACCTTTTATTGTAATGCTTTTAGCATTAAACCTTGTTTTTATAAATTCAAGCAAAGCACAATTCACTCTTGGAGACATTGCTTTTACTACATATAATTCTGATGGTACAGCTGATCAGTTTTCATTTGTATTGCTAACAAGTGTATCATCAGGAGATTCAATCTCATTTACTGAAAATGGTTGGAAAGGAGATGGTACTGGTTTTAGAACTGGAGAAAATACAGTAACCTTAGTATTTAGTAATAATTATAACTGTGGGTCACAAATATATATTTCTGCAAATCCTTTTGGAGCAAGAGACGAATCATCGTCAAGTGCAGGAACCTTAACAGGAAGTGGTTTAGCTTTAGCTACTAGTGGTGATCAAATATTTGCATATGATCCAGCAAACATACCAAGCTCAACTGATTCTTCTGGTTTTGTAGCAGCTATTCAAATGAACGGTGCTTGGGATAATGATGCAACAAGCACTAATACTTCTGCTATGCCAGGAGTATTTACAGATGGAGTTAATGCTATTGCAATTAGTCCCGAAGTTGATAATGCTCAATATGATTGTTCTACAATTACTGAAAATCCATCTCCAGGGTTAGATACTGCAATTAACAACATGAATAACTGGAACGTTGACAACACTAACAATTTTGTTGCACCTGCACCTTGTACAATCTCTTGTGCAGCGCCTCCTTGTAATAATCCAACAGTTCCTACTGCAACAACTAATCCGCAAACAGTTTGTGATGGCGACTCTGTTTTAATGGCTATTTCAGGAACACTTAATGATGCAACAATGTGGAGTGTTTATACAGGTTCTTGTGGTGGCACTTTATATGGAAGCACTTCTACAACATCAATGATGATACCTGTATCTACACCATCTACAACTTACTTTATAAGAGGTGAAGGTGGTTGTGTTACACCAGGTACATGTGGCCAAGTTACTGCATTTGGTTTAGCTAACGATGATGCTAGTTTTGCCTATACAGCTTCATCATATTGTCAAACGGATGCTCCAACTACTCCAACCGCTACAACCCCAAATGGAACATATTCTTCAACTCCTGCAGGGTTAAGTATTTCTCCAACAACTGGAGTTATAACTCCTTCATCTAGTACCGTTAATACTTATACTGTTTATTACACTACTAATGGTGTTTGTCCAAGTACTGATTCTACTACTATTACAATTACTATTTGTACAAGTGTAAATAAATTTTCTAATGAAAATATCAATATTTACCCCAACCCAAGTAATGGTAGTTTTATGATTGATATTACAAAATATAAAGGTGTTAATTTAACAATTGTTGATGCTTTAGGTAAGGAAGTAATAAATCAAAACTTAAACTCATCAAACACACCTATTGATTTAACTAATCATAAAAAAGGAGTTTACGTGGTAAAACTAAAAGGAGAAAATATTAACCTTATTAAAAAGATTATTACTAAATAAATTTTAACTTACTTCTTAAAAAGGTCTCATAATTGAGGCCTTTTTTATATTCTAAATAACACTAATGATATTAATCTTCCTTAACATTATATAACTGATTTATTAATCTAATGGTCATATTTATATAAAGCATCTGAGATTTTACTCTTTTAAATTTGAAATAATAATTTAATAGAAAAACATGCTTCAAACTACAAACTATACTTTATCATTAAAACACAATTATTTAAACCTATTCTTTTTGTTAATTAGTCTAATTACTTACATGAGTTGTTTCAGTCAAGACTCAGTAAATATAACTTCACAAAAAGGTTTAATTATTAAAACAATTGTTGCAAAAGGATCTATCAAAGAAAATGAGTTTGGCAATCGATCTGATTGGATTGAAATATTTAATATAAGTGATGATACTATTAATCTAGGGTTAAAAAAATGGTTCATTACAGATAATCCTAAACGCTTAAAAAAATACAAGCTACCTTCAGTAATAATACATCCTAATTCATCAATAATTGTGTGGTGTGATGATGAAGCAAAAGTTAGAAAACAAATTCATACAAATTTTAAACTCTCCTCATATGGAGAATCTATTACTTTAAGTTGTAAGGATGGTAAAAATCTTAAAGTAATTGATAATGTCACTTACGAAAACTATTCTGGGAATGAACAAATGGGACTATTACGAACGGATTCAGGATTAATATTTAAACAATTCAGTATATTCTAATTTATAGCCGTTTATTTATCTTAATAAAGAAATATAACCTGTGGAAGTTTCCCAATCTGATTCTAATTTCTTGTAAGAAACAATATAATAATAAGTACCATCAGAACAATTAACACCAGCTGTGGTTCTTCCATCCCAACCCTGATTAAGTTGGTCTGATTTAAAAATTAATTGTCCCCATCTATTGTAAATTTGAGCTTTTAAATTGGTTACTCCTGTATTTGGAAAATAAAACAAATCATTTTCCCCATCACCATTAGGTGTAAATACATTTGGAAATGTAATATCAAATTCTTCTTCAATTTCAATATCATCTGAATTTGGCAATTTAAAACAATTGTCAGGATAGATTGTTGTTGTTGTTTTATATTCACAACCATTAACATCTCTAACAGTTATTGTATAAGTATTCCCTACAGTAAGATTCGTAAAAACATTACTTGATTGAAAAGAACTACCAATACTATAAGTGTAAGGAGCTTGCCCTCCAAAATTTGAAATTGTTAACGTATAAGTTGAATTATCGCATGATAAATAAGGGATAATACCCAAGACTTCACAGGCTGAAGGAACTAAACTTGGATCCATTTGAGTAAACGTATGTCTTTCTATATCTGGCAAATTTAACCAGATAGAATGATTTTGATTACTAGTTCCAGTAGCCCAAATACTCCCATCAGATTTAACTATATAAGTTAATAATTCACCAGCCATAACATCCACTACATCAGTAGCTACAATTGTAGGTGTAACTACCCTATTTGCAGAATTAGACATTCCACATTGGCCATGATTATTTAACCCCCATGAATAACAATTTTTATTAGCATCTAAAAAATAAAAATAATAGCCGTCTTCACAGCCTGATATAGCAACAATATTATTTAAGCCATTTAAACGATAAGGAGTATCATGACCAACATTATTACCATCCCTTCCAAAAGCCCACACATCTCCGTTAGCAGCTAATGCAACTGTACCACCTGTATTTGCTTTCACATCTACTATTTTGGGTAAGCCTAGAACTGGTAAAGGAACTAAAGTACTACTCACTGAAGAACCTAAACCTAACATCCCTGCAAAATTAAACCCTACCGCCATTAAAGAACTATCACCCAATAGTATTAAGTTGTTTGCAAATGTTGTTGCAACTCTAACAGCATTCGTTATTCCTTGCATTTGCACTGGAGTAGTCTTAGAAAAGTTCCCAGAAGTACCATCCCCAAAAGCTCCAGAAGAGTTATTACCAATACTCCATACTGTACCATCATTCTTAACATAGGTTATAACATCAGAACTAGCATCTAAAAAATAAGCATTAGTTAAAATTTGAACTGGATTTCCAGTAATACTATCTCCAAATGCCCAACCAGTTCCATCATTTTTTATAGCTCCACAAATATAACCTGCTGTGTAATACTTAACATCAGTCATATTTGGAATAGGAGTAGGAATACTAACACCTTGTATAGTTTGCCCTAAACCAAGTTGATTATACTGATTATCTCCCCAACCATAAAGTTGGTTATCAAGTGTATCGCAAATATCAGTGCAAATACTATAAGCAGAATAAGAACCAACTGCATAATTAGTTGGATTATACCACAATCTCCCTCCAAAACCATCCCCAACCATGCTGTTTTGTGAAATGCAAATGGTAAAACTAAAAAGAAGTACTAAAGCAAGAATTGATTTCATACATCTAATATACGGTTTTCAATAATACGTCTAGCCTTAATAATTTAAAACTTTATATCTCCATTACCCCTAAAAAAGTCATGAAAAATGAAAAACAAAACTTATATCAACTAAACCTCGATAGTTTATTTTTATAGGATAAAATATTTATATATATTTGTTAGATAAGCTATTAACTCCATGATTTACTTAAAAAACAAACTATCCAAGTTTACCCTTCTATTAATCTCAATATTGTGCACATTTAATATACAAGCTCAATTAAGTACCAATATTACCCCTGAAGGTAGTAGAGATATACTTGAAGACAAATCAAGTTGGGTTGAAGTAATTGATAAACGAAATATTTTCTCGAGCACTTATAAAACTCCCGACAAACGATTAATAACTCATTACAGTAAGCAACCTCTTAATTACTATAACTCTAGAAAGGAGTTAGTACCTATTAACAACGTACCAACAACTACACCTAATGGCTTAACGGCAAATGATCAACCAAATGCTGTTTCTTTATTGTTAAATGGAGCTGTTATGATTAACACTAATGAAGGTAGTCCCATTATTTATTCTGAGAATTGTAAAATAAATGGTATACCTATGTCTTTTTCACAGATTAAGAATAATGGTGTTCACTCAACAATGCAGTCAAACATTATTGGACTTACTAAAACTTTTGAGCATCGTTTTAATGCTTTAAAATATAATTATGTATTAAAAACACCTATTATAAATGGTAATAAAGATTTAATTATTGAAGAAGATATTTCAATGCCTTCTGGCTCAAAAATTCAACCTGATTACAATTTCGGTAGAAAGGACAAGAATGGTTGGCTTGGTTCTCTTGTTATTGTTTCAGATAATGATGAAGAAATTGGCAGTATTCAAGGTGCGATGTGTTATGATGCTAACAATAATTATATCGTTGCAGCATATCAATATAAAAAAGT
>CBDUPT010000179.1:0-5831 GCA_965369165.1 uncultured Flavobacteriales bacterium
TAATGAATTTAATTATTGATATTTCTCTAAAACATAACCTTAAATACACAATCGATTGGTTTCAAGAGTTTAGTTCCATAGAAAATGATAAAGCTTGTGTTCAACTAATTGAAAAAGCTGCTGAACACAATAAGTTTAATCACATAGAAAAAAGCACTCCTTTTCCTTGGGGTGAAGATTTTGGTTTATTTACCGAAAAAATACCTGGAGCTATGTTTTGTTTAGGTGCTGGTAAAAAAACTCCTGCTTTACACAATCCAGATTATGATTTCCCTGATGAACTAATTAAAACAGGAAGCGAAATGTTTGTGTCAATTTTTAATGCTGCACAAGAATGAAAGAAACCTCATACATAGAAATAAACCAAACAGCATTACAAAACAATATTCATTTTATAAAAAATACTATTGGGGCTAATTGCGAACTTATTTCAGTAATTAAAGGCAATGCTTACGGTCATGGAATTAAAAACATTACGCCTATTTTAAGCAATTGTGGGGTTACAAGTTTTGCTGTATTTAGTGCTTTTGAAGCCAATAAAATTGTAGAAACAAACATAAAATTTAAGCGCATCATTATTATGGGAGATGCTGATAATGAAGGATTAGAATGGGCTATTAAAAATGGTGTCGAATTTTTTGTTTTTGATGAAGATAGGCTAAACCAATCAGTTAAATATGCGAAACAATTAAATACTAAAGCAAAAATTCATTTAGAAATTGAAACAGGACTAAATAGAACAGGGTTTACTAAAAACGAACTTAAAACAGTTCTTCAATTTTTAAAAGAAAATAAAAATCACATTTCTATTGAAGGAGTTTGTAGTCATTTAGCTGGTGCCGAAGATATTGCTAACTATTTTAGAATTACCAAACAAATTAGCAAATTCAATAGCACACTAAAGTATTTAGACAAAGAAAATCTAAATTATAAAAATGCACATTTAGCTTGTTCTGCAGCAGTTATGAATTACCAAAAAACGATAAAAAATATGGCTCGTGTTGGTATTATGCAGTATGGATTTTGGCCAAGTAAACAAGTTAAAATTGCTTATTTAGCTAATCAAAAAGACAAAACTGACCCGCTACAACGTGTTATTTCATGGAAAAGTAAAGTGATGAATGTTAAAACAGTAGCTGAAGGAGAGTATATTGGCTATGGAAACTCATGTTTAACAGAAACAAAAACAAAAATTGCAAGCATTCCTGTTGGATATGCTCATGGTTTTAGTCGTTCATTAAGTAACCAGGGCAAGGTGTTAATTAATGGTAGCCGTGTAGATATTGTCGGTGTTGTTAATATGAATATGATTATTGCTGATGTTACCAATTTAGAAAATGTAATAAAAGGAGACGAAGTAGTTTTAATTGGCGAACAAAACGGACAAAGTATTTCTGTAGCTTCATTTAGTGATTTAAGTAGCCAACTTAATTATGAACTACTAACCCGATTACCCAACGATATACCTAGAATTTTAACAGAATAATATGGCCTACATAGAACTTTATAAAGATAAACTAAAACACAATTACAACAAATTAGACACCCTCTTAAAAGAGTATGGTAAAGAATGGGCAGTTGTAACCAAATTGCTTTGTGGAAATAAAACTTATCTGAAAGAAATTATTGATTTAGGAGTAAAAGAAATTTGCGACTCACGAGTTAGTAACTTAAAAGTAATCAAACAAATAAACCCTAAAATTCAAACGGTTTACATTAAACCTCCTGCAAAACGTAGTATAAAAAATATTGTTAAATATGCTGATGCTAGTTTTAATACAGAGTTAGAAACGATAAAGTTATTGTCTGACGAAGCAATTAAGCAAAAAAAACTCCACAAAATCATTATTATGATTGAAATGGGTGATTTACGTGAGGGCGTAATGGGAGAAGATCTATTAGATTTTTACGAAGAAATTTTCAGACTTAAAGGAATAGAAGTAACAGGTATTGGAACAAACTTAAATTGTATGAGTGGTGTTTTACCATCTCATGATAAATTAATACAGCTATCTTTATATGAGCAGCTAATAGAAACCAAGTTTAACCGCAAAATACCATGGGTAACAGGTGGAACATCCATTACCTTGCCTATGCTTAAAATGCAACAAATACCAAAAGGAATAAACCATTTTAGAGTTGGTGAAACTTTATACTTTGGAGTTGATATATTGAACAACAAACCTTTTAAAGGCTTAAAACAAGATGTAATAAAACTATTTGCCGAAATAATTGAAATCACCGAAAAGCCTAAAGTACCAATTGGAGATTTAGCTGAAAATCCATCTGGGGAGCAATTTGAAGTGAAAGAAGAAGATTTAGGAGAAACATCTTACCGTGCAATTATAGATGTTGGCTTATTAGATATCTCCCCCGATTTTTTAATTCCTGAAGACAAACAAATAACTGTTATTGGTGCAAGTTCGGATATGCTAATTTTAGATTTTGGAAAAAGTAAAAAGAAATATAATGTTGGAGACCTTATCCCTTTTAACTTAAAATATATGGGAGCCTTAGGTTTATTTAATTCAGATTATATTGAGAAGAGGTTAATCTAATTTACAATGAATTCTAAGGGAAACAAATCCTTTAAGACACACTTTTGAAGTAAAGAAAACATTATTATCTAATCTTCTTTTAATTTCAGAATAATACTTGTTTGGTACTAACCCAACAAAACCATTAGTTCCTTTTATATTAATTCGAATAAAATTAGATTCTCCTTCATGAGAATGATGGAATCTTGCTATATCTCCTACTTCAATTTTATTCCATTCTTTTGTAGGATTTTTATAGGGTACTGTCTTAAATTCGAATTCTGATAAATCTTTTTTCTCTTAAAAAACGAAAACATTTTAGCTTATTAAATATAAATTCTTTAATCTCTTGAAGTTACTAATTTCCTCCCCGCTAAAAAAATCCTTATGTTTAATCAATAATTCGTTCGTGTATTTACTATTTTATAATCTTTTCAATAGTCACTTTATTTTCAGTTTCTATCCTAATGTAATATATTCCACTTAGTAATTCGCTTAAATTTATACTTACTAAATTGGTGTTAGGTTCCATTATTAACTTACCAGAAATGTCAAAAATTTCAATTTTTGTAATAATGTTTTTAGACTCTATGTTTAAATGATTCTTAACTGGGTTAGGATAAATCTTAATAGTCTCACTTTTTATGCTTTCAGCAATATCAACAGTTATTGCACAAGGAGAAGCTGTACAGTAAGTAACTGTTCCAGCAATTGATCCACTATTAATGTCACAAAAAGTACTTGGTGTAGCATCACAAATATCAACAGTGCCTGTAATAGAAGCACTATTAATAAAGCATGAAGCAACACAAAATTTCCCTGTGCTTCCTGTTGCAGTTCCACTTCCGTGAGTCCAAGTATTGCAGCTTATATCTCCGTTATTAGTAAGAACATTACTAGTGGTTAAAGTGCCAATAACCATCACACCACCTACCTTATTATCATAATTGCCAGAAATAATTAGTTGACCGGTTGCATTAATAAATGCTCCAGATTTATTTAAAAATGTGCCAGACTGTGTAAATAAGGATGAAACATCAATACTACCTCTGTTATCAAAATCTCCACTTGTACTTAGATTAGTATTGGATAAAATACTATAATTAATAAAAGGTGTTTCACTTACACTTAATGTATCTGATAAAATTGTGCCATAGTTATCATAGGTCGTATTTCCCGTTGCATAATTATCCCCTTTTATTATCCCATTGTTAACTGTAGTTGTTCCATCACCAACGGCAAAAACTTTTAAATTAATAATTCCATCATTCTTTAAATTTCCATGTAGACCAAAAATAGAATCTCCTGTTAACGAATCATTATTATTTATAATGAGCCAATTAGCACCAAAATCAACATCTATATCAGCAAATACATGAGAATTAATTATTAAGGTATCCTCTGCAAAAGGAACTCCAACTGGGCTCCAGGTGTTAGGGTTTGACCAATTGCCATCAATAACAGAAGTTTTTGTTGAGGCAAAATTGTTAGATATAATTAATGTGAAAAATAAAAAAAATAGCAGTAAATATCTCATAATGAACGCTTTGTGTTATGTTGAATATACAAAAAATAAAATATGAGAATTATTCAGTAATAATAATCTTCTCTTTTGCCATTATTTTATTATCCAATGTTAATCCTATAAAATAAAGTCCAGGTTTAATCGAATATTGAGATAAATCCAAGATCAATTGATTATCTCCCACAATTATATTTTCATTAGAAATGATGTTTATTTCTCTGCCTAACATATCGTTTAAAGTAATAGTACCCGACCCTGAATATGTTGAATTAAAATTAATATAAACTTTCGATTTTACTGGGTTTGGATACATATTGAGGCTTTTTATTGCTTGTAGTTCTGCTATCGAAACATTTAACCTTAAACTATCCTGATATTCAATTTGAGTAACATTTCCAGCTACTGTTGTAATTTTTAAAACTGGTAGTCCTTTACCATTTGCTAGCCATTTATATTCAATTTCTTCAGGTCTAGGTGTTTCAATAGTTATTGTGGAAGACGCAAAATAAACACTGTCAACTTGTAACAATTTAGATTTAACTCTTAAAACATTGTATGTTCCGCTGGGTAGTATCAATGTTCCCCATCCATCAACGGTATCAATTCTTGCCATTTTTTTACCATACGCACCAAAGCTTGGAACCGAAACTGTAAAAGCTGAATAACTTGAATCAGTATTCAAATAATTCATCGGAAAAGCATATTCTCTATCAACTGGATTGTTTTGAGTTGAGCTAGGTGTTCCATTAATTTTAGAGCCAAAACCAACATTTTCATAGGCAGAGGATGAATTTTTATAGTAATTAAATACTTCGGTAATGTCAACTACTTGCGGAAAACTAATGTCAGGGCCTTTTAAAGCATAGCTTGCCTTATGATTGGGATATGAGAAGCCATTGTTAAAGTAAAATTGATAAGGAATAGGTGTTGAACCTACTGAGTAAAATGTGTCTATTCTTTGTGAATCAGGGACAAGGGTTGAATAGTTCCAATTATAATTTGCCCCAGTTAAAGTTGGGTCGTTATTCTTTATGTCAGAGGTTTGGCTAAATCTAATAGTGTCTCCTGAAGAAGGCATATCAGAATTAGTTATCGTGATTTGAGCCTGTATAAAATTAAAAGAAAGTAAAATTAAAAGTAGAGTTGTTATTCTTTTCATAAGATAAAGATAACAAAATAGCTTTACTCATAAAAAAACATTTGCTTTAATAAAGCAAATGTTTTACTTTGTAAAATAAATTATAAACTAAATATTAATTATTATGATTAAAACTTTACCCTATTTTAAATTAGTTGTAATAGTATTTTTTTCTTGTTTTTCAAGTCTAATTTACGGTCAAACAATTGATACATTAGCAATACAAGATTTTGAGCTAACCCCTCAAACACCAACATGGAATTATACAGGAACTCCTAATGCTTTTTTAAGTGGTACTTCTTCTGCAACAGCTACTCCAGCTAATAGTCCAATAGGAATTGGTTCTTCTAGGGCCTGGCATTTAGAATCTGTAAGCGGAGGTAACCCTGTTGAGTTTAATAATCAGATTATTCCAACTGGATATGATTCTGTTAGGGTAACTTTTAGAGTGGCAGCAATGAATTTAACTGGGACTACGGGTGGCCCAGATCATTTAGATTATGTTTTACTTTCTTATTCAACAGATAGTGGAAATACTTTTACAGATAGAATAAGGGTTAGAGGAGCTATAAATAACAATTGTTCTTGGCCATACACTGCAGCTAAAACAGCAAAAGCATATTATTTGCCA
>CBDUPT010000180.1:0-5826 GCA_965369165.1 uncultured Flavobacteriales bacterium
ATGATTTAACAGAATATAAAGACAATATCAATAAGTCTGCTTCAAATATTGTTCTATTTACTAATGTAGAATTTTTAATGAGTCACTTTAGTGTAGATGTTGAATTAGGTTTTAACATTTACAAACCATTTTACAAGCAATACGAAGAAGATTTTCCTCCAGACCAACAAATAGCATCATATTCTGATGTTAAGGGTAAAATTAAGCGTGTGATTGCAACTCGACTAGGCTTAAACTTATATGCTTTTAACACTAATAAATTACCCAAACATAATTTTTTTATTGGTCCACATATTAAAGCTAATTCTGGACAAGCAGATTTTACAGAATTAGCTTTTGGATATGTTTTTAGAATAAATTAAAAGTCAGTTTTTTATAAATAATGGTTCTATTAAAGATAAAATATCACATAGCTTTGATTTTAAATTTAAATATTGAGTTATGATTTATAGACTTTTAAAAACCATCAGCAAGTTAGCTTTAAAAGTATATTTCAGAGAAATACACATCGAAGGAAAAAACCAACTACCTAAAGAAGGTCCTTTTTTAATTGTAGCAAATCATCCCAGTTCATTTTTAGACCCCGTGAGTATTGCAGTAAATATTAAACCTAAAATCAGCTTCTTAGCCAAAGGAACAATGTTTAAAAACAAAATTGTTGCTACTATTTTAAGAGGGTTGAATATGGTCCCTGTTTATAGAGCTCAAGATGATCCAAAAATGGTAAACAAAAACACTGAAGTTTTTAAATCTTGTTATAAAAAACTAAAAGACAAAGGGGTTATCATGATTTTTCCGGAAGGCACAAGTGAAATGGAAAGAAGGTTAAGAAAAATTAAAACTGGTGCAGCAAGAATAGCGTTAGGCGCTGAAAAAGAATATAATTACAATCTTAATTTAAAAATTGTACCTGTAGGGTTAAACTATACCAAATCAAGTAGATTTAGAAGTGAGGTGTTTGTAAATTTTGGGAAACCTATCAAAGCAAGTGATTATTTTGATGCTTATAAAAAAGATGAGATAGGTACTGCTAAAAACTTAACCGAAAAAATTGAAAATGATATTAGAAGCTTAATGATTACAGTTGATAAAGAAGAGAATGATGAGCTAATTGAGCGTATTGAAAGCGTTTACAAAACCACATTAAAAAGTAAAACTGATGAAAAAAATGAACAGCTTAAAAATTTAAAATCTTCACAAGCAATTGTAGAAGCTGTAAGTTATTTTCAAAAAACAAAGCCTGAAGTTTATGATACTGTAGCAAATAAGATAGATCGTTACTTTTTAAAACTAAGAAGAGTTAAACTGTCTGATAAAAGCTTGGATAACAATACAAAAACGCCTACTAATGGATTTAGCAGCATGTTTAAAGCTAGCATTGCATTAATATTGGGGTTTCCATTCTGGTTATTTGGGTTTATTGCAAGTTATATTCCTTACAAACTACCAAGAATTGTTGCACTAAAACTAACCGATAGTGAAGCATTTTATGGAGCACTTCTAATGTCTTTAGGAACATTGTTTTTCATAATTTTTTACAGCTTAGAAATTTTTGGGTTTTGGATTTTAACTCACAATCCATTATTTACAATGCTTTTTGGCATTCTACTTGTTTTAAGTGGTTTCTTTACTATTTACTATGCTAGAAATGCACGTAGGTTGTATTTCAACTTTAAACTTTATAGTAGAAAACATTTTGTAAATGAATTAATAAATGAAAGAACTCATTTAATAGAAATCTTTGATCAACTTAGAACACAATATTTAAAAGAAAACCCATAATTGAAAAAAAGTAAATACATTATCATAACGTTAATTTTGTTAGCTTCTGAAAATGTTTCAGCCCAGCAATATCGTGATAATAATACGGGAATAAATATTGGAATTGTTGCAGCTTTTGGTAATAAGTTTGATCGATTTGGAGTTACAGTAAATGGCTTTTATGCTAAAAATAATTTCCAGGTAAATGGGGGGGTAAGGTGTTATTTTAATTTTAAAAACATTGGCCCAAATAAACAATATATAGAAGCTGTAACAAGTTTAGGTATTGTTTACGGATATGGAAAATTCAATACTGACACTTCTTTATTTTTTAACCCTGTAGGAAATCAAACTTTTAAAGAAAATAGCATAGGCTATGCTTTTAACTACTACATCAATCCTATTGGAACAAGTCAACAAACAGGCACAGTTTCTATTGAAATAAATAACTTTAATCTAATTGCAGAGAACGATATTTTTGCTCGACCAAAATTAGATAGGTATCGAACAGGTGCTTTTCTACTTCAATACAAACAGGCTAACTTTGCTTTAGGAATAAATACCACATTGTTTACAGGACAAATGGGCAAAAAGATAACTGATAATAACTATCCTTTTTCACACTTATACAAAAGTAATATTGATGGAAATTATACTCAGAATTCTCACGGATTAATAAGTTTTCAAGCACAACACATAACCGATCACTATCAACAATTACAAGGAAACATAGGTATAGATTCTGAAAGAGTTAGACATATCGTACAGAACAGACTAATTCATGATATGATTTTTTTACCAAAAACTTGGCGTAAGAAAACAAATGCTCACATACCTATGTTAGATGATGAGGGAAATCAGTACTTGTTTGAGGAGGGTCAAACAATTAAGAAAGCAACGCTTTATTTTAATGGTTTTAGCAACTCTGGTTTGTTTTATTAAAATATCCTTAAATTTACAACAGTAAACTTATAAATTATGAAATCAATTTTATTAAGCTCTTTTATCTTATTAGCAACTTTTAGTTTTGCTGGAAATGATATAAAATCTAGTATTGAGGCAACTATTACGCAAATAAACTCTGATAAAAATATCACTCAAATAGATAAAGAAAAGTTTGTAGCTCGTTTTAATATTTTACTACAAAAACTTAATGAAAACAATACTGTTGAAACTCAAACTCAAATTACTAAAGAATACAGTAGATTATCTCAAAATTTCACTAAGACTACTGGGGTTAATCTTCCAGCGTTAACAGAAAACTCTAGTAAATAACTTAGTAAGTTCCAGATAAGCAATACACATTTGAGTTGGTAAATATAGTTGCTATAGAGTCAGCTGATCTAAATTTAAATTCTATCCCAATATTTGTAGATTGGTTTAAATAGACACAACATCTTACTTGATCTCCAACATTTCCGCTGGCCATGGGAACAGAAAGCACACTATAATTATTTGAAGGATAGTAGACCATTTTACTTTTATCTATAGTATTAGTAACTCCCTTGTCTAAATTAGTATATTTTACACTATCCACAATACTATTATCATTCGTTATTTTAACCATTAAATGTCCAATATCATAACTTGGAGAAGTGTATGGGTAAGGAGTAACTTCCTTTTCCTCTTTACTACAAGCAACAAAAACTAAAGCCAAAAACATTAACACTAAGAAGGGTAATTGCTTTGATGTCATAATCTTAATTTTAGTTAAAGATAAGAAAGTTCATTTAAATCAAAATATTAACCTGCCCAACCTTCTCTATCCAAACTACGGTATTGAATGGCTTCAGCTAAATGATTCGTTAAAATATTTTGTTCTCCTTCTAAATCAGCAATGGTACGAGCTACTTTTAAAATTCTATCATAAGCTCTAGCGGACAATCCTAACTTATCCATTGCCTTTTTTAACAACTCTTTTCCTGCTTCATCAATCTCACATATTTGCTTTAAGGTTTTAGATGATATCTGAGCATTAGCATGTATTCCTTCTTTATCTTTAAAACGCTCTTCTTGTATTTTACGAGCAACAATTACTCGTTCACGTATCTTTTCACTCGATTCTCCTAACGATTTTTCACTCAACTCATTAAATGAGACCGGTGTAACCTCCACATGTAAATCAATTCTATCCAATAATGGACCAGATATTTTATTCAAATATTTTTGCACCACTCCAGGTGAACAAACACAATCTTTTTCAGGGTGATTATAATAACCACAAGGACAAGGATTCATTGATGCTACCATCATAAAACTTGCTGGATAATCTACTGTAAATTTAGCTCTAGATATTGTAATACTTCTATCTTCTAATGGTTGTCTTAATACCTCTAAAACTGTTCTTTGAAATTCTGGAAGTTCATCTAAAAATAACACCCCATTATGTGCTAAAGAAATTTCTCCTGGTTGTGGAAATCCTCCTCCTCCAACCAAAGCTACATCACTAATTGTATGGTGAGGTGCTCTAAATGGTCTTACACTAATTAATGAAGTTTCCTTACTTAATTTTCCCCCAACCGAATGAATCTTAGTTGTTTCTAAAGCTTCCTGTAATGATAATGGTGGTAATATTGTTGGCAATCTCTTTGCTAGCATTGTTTTACCAGCCCCAGGTGGACCAATTAAAATTACATTATGACCACCTGCTGCTGCAATTTCCAGAGCACGCTTTATATTCTCTTGTCCTTTAACATCTTCAAAATCAAAATCTACACTGTTTAAGTTTTTATAAAACTCTTCTCTAGTATTTATTTCAATTTTATCTAAAGGGTTTCCTTCATTAAAGAAATCAATAACTTCTTTAATGTTTTCAACACCATAAACCTCTAACCCATCAACAACCGCTGCTTCTTTTGCATTTTCTTTTGGTAAAATAAACCCTTTAAAACCTTCTTTTCTTGCTTGTATAGAAATTGGTAATGCTCCTTTGATGGGTTGTAAACTTCCATCTAATGAAAGCTCTCCCATAATAACATAATCTCCTACTTTTGCATCATTCATCTGACCAGAAGCAGCTAAAATTCCTGTAGCTATAGTTAAATCGTAAGCAGAACCTTCTTTACGAATATCGGCAGGAGCCATATTAACTACAACTTTTTTGCCTGGCATTTTATATCCGACATTCTTCAGTGCTGATTCTATTCTGTGTTGACTTTCTTTTACAGCGTTGTCAGGCAATCCCACCATAAAAAACTTCATTCCTCTATCAACATTTACCTCTACAGTAATCGTAATAGCATCAACGCCAACAACAGCACTTCCGTAAGTTTTTACAAGCATAGTTTATCCTAAATTTTCCTCCACAAAATGTATTAGTGAGTGTATTACTTTTATATGAATTTCTTGAATTCTATCAGCATAACCATTATGTGGAACTCTAATTTCAACGTCACACAACTCAGCCAATTTCCCTCCAGACTTCCCTGTTAATCCAATAACTTTTATTCCTTTTTCTTTAGCAACTTTAGCTGCTCTTAAAACATTTTCAGAATTTCCGCTCGTACTAATTGCTAATAAAACATCTTCTTCCCTACCAATTGAATCTACATAACGAGAAAAAATTTCTTCATAACCATAATCATTACCAACACAACTAATATGCGAAGCATCTGAAACAGAAACTGCTGGCAATGCTTTTCTGTTCTCTCTAAATCTTCCTGTCATTTCCTCTGCAAAATGCATCGCATCACACATAGAGCCACCATTACCACATGAAATTGCTTTTCCTCCATTTTTAATTGACTCCACCAATAATGCTCCAGCCTGCGCTATTTTATTGAGGTTGTTTTCATCATTAATAAATTGGTCTAATAATTGTTTAGCCTCAATAAAATTATTTTTAATTAGCTGTGAATTCATTCTTTATGTTTTATTTTAAGAAATATAAATGCAAATTTATAGCAATCAAATTTAGATAATAAATAAAGTATATTTACTTTTATGTCCAATATTAAGATTTTAGGTATGAGAAAATTTTTATTACTAACTATTACAATTACCCTTTTAACTTCGGTTAAAGCACAAAAACCTGAAGCAGTTCAAACGTGCCATCAAAAATATGTG
>CBDUPT010000181.1:0-5823 GCA_965369165.1 uncultured Flavobacteriales bacterium
ATGGGAAATGCTATTGCAACCGATGGTGCAGGAAATATCTATACAGCAGGTGCTTTTAAGAATACAGTAGATTTTGATCCAAATATTGGTGTTGCTAATTTAACAACAAGTAATACTTTTTCTACTCAAATTTATGTGCAAAAATTATACCCTTTTGGGAATTATTTATGGGCTAAGACTATGCGTGGAGGACCTATAGGTTTTCATCAAAGTACTTCTCAAGGTGTTTCTTTAGCAGTTAATGGTAAGGGTAATATTCATCTTACAGGAGCATTTAGTGGTTCAGTTAATTTCCAGCCTGATACAGGTACTGCAATACTGAATTGTCCAGTTTCTCAAGACTTTTTTATACAAAAACTAAATCATTGCTCTCCAGTTAGTGATATAGATGTTATTTCTGCTTGTAAATCTTATACATGGATAAATGGAATAACATACTATTCAAGTAATAATTCAGCAAAACATACATTAACGAATATAGTTGGTTGTGATTCTGTTGTTAATTTGTCTTTAACAATTGATACTGTAGATGTTAATCTTGTGGTTTCTCCACCCAACATAATTGCTAATGCTACAGGTGTATCATATCGATGGCTAGATTGTGATAATAATTACACCGTTATTAATGGTGAAACTAGTCAAAGCTTTACAGCTACTACTATAGGAAATTATGCTGTTGAGATAAATGATAATGGCTGTATAGACACATCTTTATGCGTCACAATTTCTACTTTAAGTATTTCAGACTTTCTAAATTTTAATAAAGTTTCAATAACGCCTAATCCTAGTCAAGGGTTCTTTAATATTAATTTAGGAGGATTGAAAAATGTAGCTATTAAAGTTTTAAATATAAGCGGACAATTAATACATGAAAAAACTAATATTAATAAGACTAATTACATCTTAAGTTTAAATCAACCTTCAGGATTCTATTTTCTTGAAATATATACAGGGGTTAGTAAAAAAGTTTTTAAACTTATTATAAATTAATTATGTCAATATTGATTGCTCAAATAGTATTTATTTGAGTGCTTTAAGATAAAAATATATAAATTAATTATTATGAAACAAGTAGCAGTAATAGGAGCAGGAACAATGGGAAATGGAATTGCCCACGTATTTGCACAATCAGGATATAAAGTAAATTTAGTAGATGTATCACAAGATGCTTTAGATAGAGCATTAGCAACAATTGCTAAAAACTTAGACAGAATGGTAGCTAAAGAAAAAATTTCTGAAGCTGATAAAACCAACACTCTAAATAATATTTCTACTCATACAGAAATGTTAGCAGGTGTAGAATCTGTTCAGTTGGTTGTTGAAGCAGCAACTGAAAATTTAGATTTAAAACTGAAGATTTTTAAAGCAATGAATGATGCAACAGCTGATGATGTTATTCTAGCTACCAATACTTCTTCAATATCTATTACAGAAATTGCAGCAGTAACTAACAGGCCTGATAAAGTTATTGGAATGCACTTTATGAACCCTGTTCCAGTAATGAAGTTGGTAGAAATTATTAGAGGCTATTCAACTTCTGATGAAGTAACAAATACCATTATGGAATTATCTAAAAAATTAGGTAAAACTCCAACAGAGGTAAATGATTACCCAGGATTTGTTGCTAATCGTATTTTAATGCCGATGATTAACGAAGCTATTATTACTTTACATGAGGGAGTAGCTGGTGTTGAAGAAATTGATACAGTTATGAAATTAGGAATGGCTCATCCAATGGGACCATTACAATTAGCTGATTTTATTGGTTTAGATGTTTGTTTGTCAATTTTAAATGTATTGCATGATGGTTTTGGAAATCCAAAATATGCTCCATGTCCATTATTAGTAAATATGGTTATGGCAGGTAAAAAAGGAGTTAAATCTGGAGAAGGTTTTTACTCTTGGACTCATGGAACAAAAGATTTGATTGTTTCTGATCAGTTTAAATAAGAATTTAGTGATATATAAAAAAAAACCTTTAGGTTTTTACTTAAAGGGGTTTTTTATTTAAGTGCAAGTGGTAAGTTGATGTACTCTTCGTAGCATTCAAATGTCTGGGTAATAATAGTGTAGTTGTTATTGTTTGCAATAAACTCATTGGTGAAATCACAATAAATAATAAAATCATTTAAAGTTTGTCTGTCAGCTAATTCCGTTATTCTCTTTACCAATTCAGGATTAAATTTAGTTGCTAAAAAAGCTTCATATTCATCTCTTAATAAGAGCATTTCATAATTTGCTTTATCTTTCATTCTTTTATTGAAAGCGGCAAAAATGCTACTTACCACTCCAGAAAAGATAACTCCTTGTTGTGAAGCTCTATCAATACCTATTAGTTCTTCATTACTTAAGCGAAAGGTTGGGTTGACATGTCTAAAAGTGTCGGGCAACTGTAATTTTACAAAGGCATCTTTAAACTCAGCAAAAGTTTTATAAGGCATAACATTAAATAGTTCTAACACATAGTTTCTTTCTTTTAAATAAGTAGTGTCTTTAATTGTATTGGCAAGTATTGTAATGGTTTGATATCCTAAAACTGAAATTTGAATACTATCATTATCATTTGCTGTAATTCCAAATGTTCCATTATCATCACTAATAACACCCATTTTTAAAGTAAGATTGATAATGTGTGCTTGACTAATTTTTGAACTATCGTGTTGGGTTAATAAAATGGAATTAAAGCTAGTTTGGCTATTAACCTTATTGAAAATAATCAGTAAAAAACTGACTATGAATATTTTTAAGATGTTGTTCACTTTTCAAAGGTAGCCTTTTTGGGTATGCTAAAATGTTAAAAAACTGTAAAGGTGATTAATGTCGGTGTTTTAAGTATCAGAGTATTAAAACTATTATGGTATTGTGTTAAAAGTTTAAAATAGATGGTAGTAGCAATTTTAAAACATTATATTTAAGGATTAATTAGAGTTATAGCTATGAGAATTTTATTAAGTACCCTTTTTCTTTGTTCATTAACAACAATGTTTTCCCAAACTAGTAATGGAGTAATTGATGATGTGAGTGAAATGTTTTCGAAAGAAACTGTAATGGTTAAAACTAAAGATGGCATAAATTTATCTACCGATGTATATATTCCAGTAATGCAAGATTGTGTTATTACGGATATTGTTATCGGAACTACGACCTATTCAATTCAATTAATCCCTAAAGGGAATCAATATGTAATTTATGATACCACTAATATAACTAAAGAAAATTACAAGTTACCAATAGTATATACTCGAACTCCTTACAATAAAAATGGAGATAATAATGGTAATAATTTATTTCCATTATTAGGCTATTGTTATATGATGCAAGATATGCGAGGTAGATATGAGAGTGAAGGAGTTTATTTTCCGATGTTTAGTGACTCTTGGAGTAAATATGATTACGACCCAAATAATGCTATTCCTATGGATCAGCATGCAACTAGTTCTCAATCTAACGCTTTGCATCACTCTGATGGGAGCGAGTCTGTTTATTATATTAACGATACTTTAATGAGAAGTTTTGATATAGATTTTGATGGGATTCCTGAAATTTTCCCTTTCTCGAATGGTGATATAGGAATGTTTGGAGCCTCTGCTTTGGGGAATTCACAGTATCAAGCTATATCTGACATTCCTTTCACACAAAATAATCCGATTAAATGTATTATGCCAATTGTAGCCTCTAATGAGCATTATAATACTACCTTGTTTCATAATGGAGTTTATCGAAATGCTTTAGCAAGTGGCTGGATTAGAGGTCAAATGTATTCTGGAATTAATGATTCATTAAATCCTTATGACATGAGCTTAACAAATAATCAGCACAGCTCTACAGATTATGGTTATACTAATAAAGCTGATTTAAGTGAAGATTTGTTGGATTGGTTTGTTGCAAATCCAATTAATGGAGGGCCTTCTGGAGCTTATCCTAATTCTTCTAACAGAAATATTTTAGATGCATCAGTTGTACCCTTAAATTCATCTGCCCAAAACGACCCTATGGGTAATGTTTCTAGATATAAAAATTTAACTAGCAATGGTTATCATCTAACAGGATGGTGGGATATTTTTATTAATGGGCAGATAGAAACATTTAATAAAACAAGAGATGAAAATCCTTCTACAATGCAAAAATTAGTAATTGGGCCATGGACACACCAAACAATAGGTGCAGATAGTGTTGGAGATGTTATTTATCCAGATAATGTTTTGGATGTGATAGGCATTGATATTGCCAATTTTGGAGACAATTATTTAAATGATAGTACATTTTTTAATAAACTATATGTTTCTGAAGCTTTAAATTGGTTTAGAACAAACTTAGGAGGTGAGCCATATTTTATAATCCCAGAATCTTCTGTTTGGCAACAATTGGGAACTTATGAAGTTAGAGTCCCTTCTAAAAATTACATAATACCATATTATGAGTTTTTGAACTTTGTAGGAGGTCAAGCAGGTTTAAATAACTTACCCTTAGAGATAAAAGTTGGTACTGTGGTTACTCCATCTACTTATAATGTGCCACAACAGCCTGCAGGTATCATAAAGTTAACAGCACCGTTAACTGCAGTAAATTATAATTTTGCAGCAACAAAAGATATTAGAGCTTATGTTACTGGTCCTGCTAATGACCCTCAAAACCTTAATGTTGGTAATTATTGGGCAGGATTAGATTCCCTACCTTTTAAAAATGGTATAAAAAATATGAAGTACTATTTACATCAAAATAATGTGTTCGATACCATTGCTCCAACCAATAACGAAGGGGATTTATCTTATGTAAATGACCCCAACAATCCTGTTATAACCACAGGAGGAAATAATATGATTGTTAATACGCCCCAAAATAATGGACATTCACAAGGTTCGATGGACTACACTAACCCTAATTACTCATCTTTTTCTATGGATAGACCAGATGTTTTAAAGTTTGAATCAGGTGTTTTAAGTGATACAACAACTATATTAGGATTCCCTAAAGCAACCATATACGCTAAAGCAAATTCAACAATAGCTGTAACACCACAAACTGATTTTGATATTTTTGTGAGAATATTGGATGTTTATCCAGATGGTAGGGAAATGTTTATTACCGAAGGAGCGGTAAATGCTAAAGCAAGAAATTATTCAGAAAGTATATACAATGGTGCTGAAGATAAAAATGCTGTATTTGCAAATGCAGTTAATAATCAATTTTATCATTTAAAGTTTGAGATGCTACCTATTGCTCATGTGTTTGGACAAAACCATAAAATAAAAGTATTAATTAGTAGTAGTAATTTTCCCAAATACCAATCTAATCCTCAAGTGCCAAATGAGCCCAATGAGTTTTTTAGATGGGAACCTGGAGATACAACTAATTATGTTTTTCAAGGAAACCCTTTGCCAGCTTCATCAAGTACAATTACTCTTAACTTTAATGCAAGTCAACCTAACTGTTTAGAGTTGCCAATTTTAGAAGAGCTGCCAACCCAAATTGCAGAAGTTAAAAAAGCAAAAGATGAATTGATTCTTTACCCAAACCCTGCAAATAATAAGTTAACTATTAAATTAAGTAAACAAATTAGTAGTCCAATAAGTATATTTAACTTAAACGGAAAATTAGTTTATTCTGATAATTTAACCAATACATCAGAAAAAACTATTTCAATTAATCAATTGGCTTCTGGAGCATATATTTTAAAAGTTGATAATTTCTCTGCAAAAAACTATCTCTTAATTAAACAATAAAATAACTGTTGTTATAACTTGTTAATAACAACTACTTTAAATATTACGCTACTTTATGCTCGATTTATATATTTACGGGCAGACAAAAATAGCAGATGGG
>CBDUPT010000182.1:0-5796 GCA_965369165.1 uncultured Flavobacteriales bacterium
TTAAAACTGCTTTAAAAACAAATAATGAAAAGTCGTTAGCATATTTATTAGAGTGTTTTTATTATAAAGGAGCTTTTGTAGATAGTGAAAAATCACAACAAAAGCAAACTTGGCTAACAGGCAAAATGTTAGGTGAAAAAGCCATTAAAAAGTATCCTAAAAATAAAAAAATATTACTTTGGTTTATTGCTAATTATAGTAAGTATGGAGAAGCTCAAGGTGTTGTTGCCTCTGCAAAAAATGGCTTGGCTGACAAGATTAAAACTTATGCAGAACGTTTATTAGATTTGGACCCCAAATTTAACGATGGGGCAGCTTATAAACTTTTAGGAGTTATTAATTATAAGGTGCCTAAAATTCCATTAATTATCTCTTGGCCATCAAAAGAAAAGGCTGAGAATTTCCTAATTAAAGCATTAAAAGAAAATCCAAAATCGGTATCTAACTTATACTATTATGCCGAGTTTTTAGTAGAAGAAAAAAGAGAAACAGAAGCTAAAGTTTTACTGAACAAGATTGTTAAAACCAAACCTAGGACTTCTCACCTAATAGAAGATATGTATGATATTTCTATGGCTAAAAAGCTACTATCAAGCATAAAATAATCCTTTCCTTTTTCATTGTTTTTAAAATATACGGCAAATGCCGTATTGAAAAAAAACACCCCTTAAAATACTTTTACATCGTCAACTAGTTTTAGTTCATCCAGAAGACATTAAAAGAAATTTTAATTATAGAGTTTCTCTTTCAATAGGTTGTCTTTTGGTTTGGTTGACCGACTTTGAAAGAGGGCTCTGTATAACCAAACCAACAATGAAAAACTTACTTACAATAAGTATTTTATTTTTCAGTCTAAGTATTAATGCTCAGACAAACGACAAGTTTAAAGAGTTTAAAGTTGGAGATGAAAAATCTGTTAGATCAGGTATTGCACTTTCTCCTGATGGTAAAACTGTTGCTATTGCTGGAATGCAAGGCTTTCCTTTATTTATTTATGATTGGGAGAATGATAAGGTTATTAAAAAATTTGATGTAGGTAATTGGTATGCTGGTTCTAAAGTAGATTATTCGTCAAAAGGAACATATTTATTATTGCAACAAACGTTTTATAATGATTACAATCCAAACAAGGACAGAGAGGTTGATTTTGAAATTGTTGATGCAGAGACTGGAAGTATTATTCAAAAAATTAATAAAGCACATTCTGTAAAAATTGCAAATAGCGAAAAATTCTATTTGGTTTTAAGTGGAGATAAAGTTGATTTCCATGAATTACCATCAGGTAATAAAATAAAAACGTTAAATGTTGATAGAGCAACTAATTCAGTTGCAATTAGCCCTAATGAAAAGTGGTTGGCTGTATCACATCGACCAACCTTAGAACAAGTTAAAAATTCACCAACAATTAGAAGTGACAAGAAAGCCAAAAAAGCTATAAAGCCAGCCTTAAAGTACCGTGAAATGGTAACGATATATAATGCAGAAACTCTAAAAAAAGAAAAAACAATAAATGAATTATATGATATAATATATCGTTTGCAATTTTCTAAAGATGGATCAAAGCTATATAGCTATAGTATTCCGCATACTAAAATGCAATTATCTACAGCTGGTCGTCAAGGATATATTTATTCTGTTGATATGCCATCAGCAACACCAAGCAGAACTGCATATATGACCTTAGCTATTTATGAGCCTCAATTCCAATCAAACAAAGATAAAACTGTGTTTGGTGTAGTTTCAACTGACAAATTTCCAGAGATAGTATTGTATAACTATGACAATGGAAGAGCACTAGTCAAATTCAATTTAGCAACTCGTTTAGGGCAAGCAATTAAATCAGGAATGATTACAGATGCACGCGCAAGTTTTGCCTTTTTACCGAACAATAAAATATTAATAGTTAGCGGAACAAAAACAATATTATGGGATCCAGAATTATAATAACATTAATAATAATGTTGGCATCAGTTACAATGCAAGCACAGTTAAAAAAGCACTATACAGATGCTGAAGAAATTAAAGCAGCAATTAAAACTGTATTAGAGACAGAAATGAGTAGTGAAGATGGTGCTTTATTCAAGTTTAAAGAAAAAAATGCTGTCACTGGAACTTACAACTTTGATGTTACAATTAATGATAAAGGACAAGTAAAATCAGTTTTTGTTGTAGAAAGAGAGGGTGGTTCAGAAGACTTACAAAACCTACTTAAAGATGAAGTGTTAAAACTAAAGATGGGGTTTAAAACACCAAAAGGGAAACGATATAAAATCAATTATAAATTCAAATTTTAAAATAAACCAAAATCAATACATTATGAAAAAACTATTATTATTAGCAGGTGTCTTTATGGTACTTACAACTTTCGCTCAAGATGACATGAGCATGGTCTGGGAAAAAAAATTAGAACATAAAATTGAAAGTCACGGAACAGGGACTGAAGATAGAGCTTATAGTTACGCAGCTTCTCAAAAAGAAATTTCAGTTTTTGATAACAAAACAGGGAAAGTCTTATGGATTAAACGTTTTAAAGATGTTGCTCCTAAATTGAGAAAAGTAGATGAAATTATTGCTCTTTGGGAGTCTGATGCTATTTTGTTGTTTGATAAAAAAGCAGGAAAAGATCAAGTAGCATGTATTGATATGAAAACAGGAAATTTGTTGTGGAATTCTGAACGTTTTCAACTATCAGCAAGTTTTGCAAGCGCTTTTGTAGGTAGTCAAAATGAAACGACAGAATTTGCAGATTTATTTGTAAATATTCCAGAAGAAAACGGATTTATCGTGGCCATGAAGAAAGAAATGGTTTTTGTTGATGCAAAAACAGGAAAAGAAAGATGGAGTACTGAAAAGTTTAAAGGTGTGGTTGGAGCTTATATTTATCAAGAAGGATTTATTTACGGGATAAACTTTGTTCCAGGAGGTTTAGGAGCATTGTTTACAGGGATGAAAAATCAAGTGGTAAAAATGGATATGAGTAATGGAGATGTTGTTTGGGAACAAGCATATATTGGAAGAGCTGAAAGAAAGGTGATTACAAGAGAGTTTCTTTTTGATTTAGATTTAAAAGATGACATGTTAGTTTTAAGAATGAATGGTATTCAAACTTATGACATTAAAACAGGAGCTAAACTATGGGCTGCAGCTTTTGATTTTACGGCTGATAAAATAGTTGGAGCACCAGCTGGGACAAAAAAATTCGGTGTTTATGGAGCTGTTGCTCAACCAGTATTTCATGGGGATGATGTTTATGTTTTAGATATGTCAAGTAAAAAATCTCAATACTTAAAAAAGTATGACAAAAACACAGGTAAATTATTATGGACTTCTGCTGAAATAAAAGCAGCAAGAGCAATTCCAAATATGGGTATATCAGGAGACAAAGTTGTTTTACAGATTGGTGGAGTTGTGGAAGCACAAGCTTACATTAGAAAAAAAGTAAAAAATGGAGATACTTATGAATGGGTAACTGAAAGAAAGGTTTGGTATCCTGAAGTAAAAAGATTTGGCTTACAAGCTTTTAACACTTCTGATGGTTCATTAGCATGGGACTCTGAACGATTTAAAAAGGGAATTTCTAATTCATTTACAATTGATGGAAATGTAGTAGTGTCAAGTGGTAAATCATTATACTCTATTGCTGCAGCTGATGGAAATGTAAATTATGAAATTGCTTTAAAAGATGATGGAATAGGTACAGGAGAAGGGTTAAGACTGTATAATGATAAAGCAGTTATAATTGGTAAAAAAGGAATTTCTACTCACAATATTAGTGATGGTAAATTAGTTGCTAGCAATAAATACAAAAAATCATTTATAGAAGACTATAAAGGAGACTATTTAATCATGAAAACCGACAGAGCTGATATTGCTTGTTTCGATTTAAAAGATTGTAGCTTTAAACAATTTAAAGCAAAAAAAGGATCTTCATCAATACTATCTACTGAAGCTGAGTTTGTATATGTTTATGAAAATAAGGTAGTTACAAAACTTAAAGTGAAGTAATTTATTAAATAATTAGTTTGAATTTAACCCCTCAACTATTTTTAGTTGGGGGGGTTTTACGGCATATGCCCTATGTTTTTAGATGGCAACATACGGTAGTTTTACAAAACAATTTAATCAAAAATAAAAATCATGAAAAAATTAATGTTAAAATCATTCTTGTTATCAACTATTATAATAGGGATTAGTGTTGCATCATGCTCTAAAGATGAGGATGCGCCAGAGCCAACAACACCAACAGTTACATCAACCCCTACCCCTACAAATGACCCATGTAATGGAGATCCAGGATTTTGTATGGATTATGGATCAGTTAATAAAAGTGGACCAGCTAAATTGTTTGTATATAATGGCAGCAGAACAAGAGTTTATTGGGAAAATGGTTCAGGCTCAACTTTTGAACAAGTTGAATTAGATATTGAAGGTTTAGTTCCTGGAACATATAATGTTGATGGGTTAGCAATACCGGGTTCTTCAGCTAATGTTCAATATTATTCTACAGCAAATGGAGTGGTAAACCCAGCTTACGGAACAGTTACAGTTACTGCTTTAGATACTATTAATGGAGTAACAGGAACCTTTACTGTTACGATGCAGGATAGCACTAAGATTACCAATGGAAAATTTACAGACATTGTAAAATAAACATTGGTTGATAAAACAATTTTAAATCTCCTCGCTTAGCGAGGAGTTTTTTTTATGTTGGCATTAGTATTTAAACAAAGCTAATACCGTGTTTCGCGCAAATTTCAGATACTTTTTCAAAATCTGGCGGACCAGCTGGAAGTTTTGCTAATTCTTTGAACATATTTTCAATGCCAGCTGGGAAAGCAGTGGTAATCATTTTAGCTTTTTCTGTTCCAACAACTTTCCACGAGTGTTGTAGTTTTTTTGGAGCAAAGGCTATGTCTCCTTCGTTTAAAACAGTTGTTTTGCCATCAACCATTATTTCAATTTGACCTTTTATAACTCTAAATATTTCATCCTCTTTGGTGTGTATATGAGGTGGAATTCCAACACCTGGCTCAACATTATCAACCCATTCAACTATCTGGTTATCAGTATCACTACCAGTCAATTTATGGGTTTGAATGTCACCTATTACATTCAAAACATCACCTTCAGTATCTTTAACTATTTTGGATTTGGTATTGACTGTGTGATTTTTTTTTGCAACGATAGATTGGCCTTTAATCATTCCAGGAATTAAGGCAAGACCTAATCCAAATCCCGAAGTTTGTATAAATTTTTTTCTGTCCATGATTAAATTTTTCCGCAATTTATATTGAAAATATTAGTGTGGCAATGTGAAAATCACGGTAAATCCATAGATTTTAGGAGCAGTTAACTTTTTCTTAGAGTTGAGGGATTAATTCCTGTGTGGGTTTTGAAAAAGTAGCTAAAATAATCAGGGGACGAAAAACCTAATTCAAAGCTGATTTCTTTTATGGTTTTGTTCGAAAATTTTAATGCATGTCTGGATCTCATTAGTAATTGTTCAATGATTATGCTTTTTGAACTCACACTTAGAACTTCTTTCACACATTCATTTAAGTATTTTGGAGAAAGGTTAAGAAGGTTGGCGTAATCAGCTACTTCATGATATTCAGCTATATACTTATCAACTAGTTTTTTAAAATTATAGACTACATTTGTCTTGGCGTTATTGTTTGAAACGATGGACTTAATGTTGCATTGTCCGTCACAGTATACAAAAAAGGTGTTTAATAGAGATAATATAGCATCATCTTTATGGTTAAGATGAGAACCTAAAAGTTCATCAATCATTTC
>CBDUPT010000183.1:0-5788 GCA_965369165.1 uncultured Flavobacteriales bacterium
ACCAGAACTAAAATTGAAGTTCCGGTAATTATTAGTCGTGCTAAAAAGGACGGACCTTGCGTTTTAATAAGTGCAGGAATTCATGGCAATGAAGTGAATGGAATTGAAATAGTTAGGCAAATTGTTGCCAATAAGTTTAACATACCAGATGCAGGAACAATTATTTGTGTTCCGGTTTTAAATGTATTTGGGTTTTTGATTAAAACAAGGAAATTCCCAGATGGAAAAGATTTGAACAGGGTTTTTCCGGGGTCAAAAAATGGTTCTTTGGCGAGTACTTTTGCACATGTTTTTATGAACGAAATTGTTGTTCATGCTGATTATTGTATCGATTACCATACAGGTGGAGATGATCGATTTAATTATTCTCAGGTTAGAATATCTCATGATGAAGATATGTTGAGCCTAGCTAAAGTATTCGGAGCAAAGTTTATAAAGTATTCATCACATAGAGAAAAATCATATAGAGAATCTGCTACAAAATTAGGGAAGAAAGTATTGCTATTTGAAGGCGGTAAATCATTGGATTTAGACAGGCATGTTACCAAGGCTGGAATTACAGGAGCTTTAAACGTGTTGGATTATCTAGGCGTTAAAAAGTTTCCAGCTAATTTTACGCCTTATGTTGAGCCAACTGAACAAGTTATTTTTGAAGAATCGAAATGGGTGAGAGCAAATCATTCAGGGATGTATCGTTCTACTGTTAGAAATGGGGCGAGCATAACAAAGGGTGATGTAATTGGTTTAATTACTGACCCTTATGGTTTTTTTGAGAAAAAAGTAAAAGCATTAGCTACAGGATATATTATTTGTTTAAATCATTCCCCTATAGTAAACAAAGGAGATGCTATTGCTCATATTGCTATTTCGGGGTAGGGTTAAACATCAAAACCCTTATTAAGTATAGCCATTGTTGGCATTTCGTTTTTTTATTTCTTCTAAATTATATAATTCTTTATCAACTTCAAATTCAGTCTCGTAAACCCCCAAATCCATCAGCTCATAGTACTCTGTCATTGCGTCAAAATGAGAATCTGCATAGAAGGAATCAATAACTTTGTAATCAGGTTCCAGTAAAGTCCTTGATTCAGCACCAAGTTCATCAGAAAAACACAACATAGACAGCCCTTTTTTGTTGCACCAAATGTCGTGTTTAATAATAGAGCCTTTGCTTTTAACTATTGTGATTTCATTTATTATTGAATTTGCTTCATCACGTAAACCTTTCCAATCAGAATCATTTCGGTATAAATTTATGTCGTGCTTCGACTCCATTATTGGCCTAATACTTTCTCTTAAATTCAAAATTCTTTGTCTTAATCTTCTTGATATTAAACCCTTTTCAATTAAGCTGTTGACAGTATTTTCGTGTAGAAAAGAATGATATTCAGAGTCTAATTCCTCAAAAATTTCATAAGCTAGCTCTTCATCATTTAAACCTAATTTTTTCTCATCCAATCTGGATAAGGTGTCAATGAATAATTCGTATGATTCTTCAATTTTTATCATCTATACTAATGAATGCCAACGACCCGGCTATGCGTAGTGCGGGATTTGAAAAGCGGAGTTTTCAAATTTGCACGTAGCCAAGAGTTTATATTTTGTTTTTAAATTATTCAATAAAAATACCAAATTAAAGTATTGGCGGACTTTATTAATTACACTGACCTTCCGTTTAGCAGAAAACCCGCATTACGTATAGGTTTTGTTAGGCACTTTTTATTTAATTTTTACAGTTATCACATTAATATATCGTTCGGTCGTTGAACTTATATAAAGTCGCGTTCCTGAATAGTTGTTATGGTTCTTTTCAGTCTGCCTAGGTTTATAGCCATGTCCATGCATAATCTCAATTCCTCCTGATTTTCTTTTCTGAATGCTGACATAATATTTTTGGTCATTTATTGTCAGCATGGTTTTGAATGGAGGTCTTTTTTTACACTTTTTATTTTCAGTTTTCTTTTTGAATTTCACCTTATAAGGTTTGTCCGAAACACTGTCGTTTTTTACTCGATAATATTCAATTATAGTCTTTGAAGAATTTTTGTAACAGTTATGATATTGTTTAAGATAATTGATTCTAATTGTATCGTTTTCAAATACGTTACTAAGTTCGAGATGGCCATTTTCTTTGTCAATAGGTATTTGAATTAAAGTTGAGTCTGTTTTTAAAGTAACAGTTGTCTGAAAGTTTGGAAAACTATCGGTTGAAATCATTGCTGTCGAATCTGTTTCTCCTAGGTCTGCAAAACCTTGGTTTGTCAAGAAAATATTAAAGTCGTATTTATCGAAATCGTTAACAAAATCTATTGTGTCGATTATCAAAGTCAACGTTTTTTGTGAGAACCCTATATGGCAACTAAGTATAAATGTCAGTGTAAGAAGTATTCTCATTTTTATAATTGTGCCTAACGATAAATCTAAAATCAGCTTCAGCGTGGTTTCTAGTAAATTAGCTGACTTTATATTTAAGAAATAAAGATAAGATAATTTTAAGAGAAATAGATTTTAGATGGTGTTATGAGGAGTTTATTTAACTCCGAAAATAATTAGTCTGTATATAAAAGGAGTTAATCTACTTCTTTAATAATTTTCTTTTAAATTAAAGAAGGTAAAGCTCTACTAGTTTCTACTCTACAGCAAAAATAAGCAAGAGATCAATCATTTATTTTTATCATTTTTTATGTCTATATAATCAGTGAGTATGTAGCGTTAAAAATGAGTGAGTGATGAGAAATAGATATAGACTATTTTAGAAAGTTAGAAGTGTTTTAGTTTTTTTTAGTTAGCTAAATACTTGACTTTGTCAGTAAAAAACGCTAACTTCGACTTAAGTCTTATGACGATAACACTCGTCTGAAAGTATAACTTTCCACGGTATTACCGAAAGACTTAACAAAGAGAAGTTTATCAACTCCCTTTCCCTAAAACACCTTTCTTAAATATCCTTTATCACTCAAAAATAAAGCTTGATTACATCTTGTAGAGTAGAAATTACTCATAACGCCCAATCTATGTTTTTGTAGGGCGATTTAAAAGTACCAATTTTCGTTTAACTAATTAGCCAAAGCTTTGGCTTTGGGTTTTAACTTAATTCCTTTTAAAACGTCAAAACAAAGTTTTGGCGGAGCTTATTAATTGCTTTACTGTTTCAAATTAGCACTAGCTGCCCTATAAAATATAGATGATGTTAGCGGACGTTTATTTCATTTTAAAAGGCATATATTTATCTGTTTCGCCTGTACTCCATTTTATTATTAAACTATCTTCAGTTAGCTTGGTAATAATACCTCTTTCAAATCCATCTCCTGGCTGTTCATATGAGGTGAAAATTCTCAATGAATCGTGATTAATTGTGTAAATGTATTTTAGTTCGTCAGGATTGAAAGAAATTTTGTCAATTGTAAATGCAGGTTTTTTATTTTTTCCCTCACTCCACGTCCACGATTTAAAAAGCAATTCAGATGAGAATTTAAAGTTGGTAATTTTACTTTTTTCAGGTGTAGAAATAGTTTCGTTCCAGTTCCATTTTTTGATCAACTCATCCATTTCTTTAGATTCATTTGTTTTTAACGAGTCAGAAATTTCAGCACTTTCTTCAGTTTCAACATCTTCTTCTATTTGGATATCGTCAGTATTATTATATTCTTGCCTGTTTTGATTACAAGCAACAGAAGTGATGATTAATATGCTTTGAATAATTTTTTTCATCTTAACAGAATGTACGCTAACATCCGAATAAATGCAATTGCATTTATTCGCATTATGTGTTTAACCCAAATTTAAAGAAAATTAATAAGCCCGTTTATTAATCCCTTCGTAGTAGTAGATAAATGCTCGGTTAATTACTTTGTTACCACCTGGTGTTGGGAAGTTACCAGTAAAATACCAATCTCCTGTATGGTCAGGACAAGCAGCGTGTAAACCTTCTATACTTTGGTAAACAATTTCTACTTCAGCATTCATGTTTGTTGGGGTTAACAACTCAGATATTTTTTTAGAAATTTCTTCAGCAGTATAAGGTGCGTAAATTTCTTTTACATGATTTTGAATTTCCTCTTTTGGTAAGTCTTCTTGTGCTTTACACTTTTGGTAAACTTCATCAATCACATTTTGTTTACCTTGTTCTTTTAATAAAGCTATAGCTGCTTGAAAGGCAATAAAATCGCCCAATTTAGCCATGTCAATTCCGTAACAATCTAAATAACGGATTTGTGGAGCAGAAGAAACTACCACAATTTTTTTAGGGTTTAATCGGTCTAAAATTCTTAAAATACTTTGCTTTAAAGTAGTTCCTCTAACAATAGAATCATCAATAATCACCAAATTATCGGTAGGGTAAACACTTCCGTAAGTAATGTCGTAAACGTGTGTTACTAAATCGTCTCTACTATTATCTTGAGTGATAAAGGTTCTTAGCTTGGCATCTTTAATGGCAATCTTTTCAATTCTATTTCTTAATGCTAAAATTTTAGCAACTTCTTCTTTTGCAGGATTGCTTCCTAAAGCTGCAATTTTATCTGCTTTAACATCATTCAATTTGTCCTGCATTCCTTTCATTAAACCATAAAAAGAAATTTCGGCAGTATTAGGAATAAATGAGAAAACAGAATTTTTTAAATCGTTATCGATAGCGGTTAACACTTGTGGAACAACATTTCTTCCTAATTGTTTACGCTCTACATAAATGTCTTTATCACTTCCTCTTGAAAAGTAAATACGTTCAAAAGAACAAGCTGTTTTTGGTAATGGTTCTCGCACCATTTTTTCTGCTACTTCACCATTTCTGCGAATAATTAAAGCGTGACCAGGGGTAATTTCTTTAATGGTATCAATAGGTACATTAAATGCAGTTTGAATAACTGGTCGTTCTGAAGTAACTACAACAACTTCATCATCTTGATACCAAAACGCTGGTCTAATACCGGAAGGATCTCTTAATACAAAAGCATCACCATGTCCTAATAAGCCTGCCATAGCATAACCACCATCCCAATCAATTGCAGAGTTTTGCAATATTTTTTGTAAGTCTAAATTATCAGCAATAAGCTTAGAAATGTCTCTTCGAGAGTGCCCTTCAGCTTTAAATTTATCGTATAAAGCTTGATTGCCTTCATCTAAATAATGCCCAATTTTTTCCATTACCGTAACGGTATCAGATTTTTGTTTGGGGTGCTGACCGATGTCAACTAAAATATCAAAAAGCTCATCAACATTAGTTAAATTGAAGTTTCCAGCAACTACTAAATTTTTAGTCATCCAGTTGTTTTGACGCAAAAATGGATGACAATGCTCAATGCTATTTCCTCCAAAAGTTCCGTAACGTAAATGTCCTAAAGATAACTCTCCAGTAAAAGCAACGTTACTTTTAAGCCATTCAGCATCTTTTAAAAGTGCAGGTTTGTAATCGTAAACTTGTTGAAATTTATTGTTGATTTTCCCAAAAATATCTTTGATTGGGTTTGCATCGTTAGAACGATACCGACTAATGTATCTTTCTCCTGGTGCGACATCAAATTTAATGTTGGCTATTCCTGCTCCATCTTGTCCTCGGTTGTGCTGCTTTTCCATTAAAAGGTACATTTTATCTAACCCGTAGGTTGCTGTACCATATTTATCAATGTAATACTGAAGCGGTTTTAATAGCCTAACCATTGCTATTCCGCATTCGTGTTTTATAGCGTCACTCATATTTTATTTAGCCGTGAAATGAGGTGTAAAATTACTCATATTTTCAGAGTACTGGCTTAAAAAATGAGCTGTGAAAAATTAATTTTAAACAGCTCAT